>NZ_JAAHGU010000004.1:0-119953 GCF_010692685.1 Okeania sp. SIO2F5
ATTCATACAATGTTCCATACTCAACGTGATGATTCAAAATGGTAAACCCCAGAGCTACAAAGTAGAAATCTAGTTAACTTCCAACTAAGGGAGTTTTTGGCGATCGCTACTTTCATGCAACAAAGCCCTCGAACTTCAAAAAATTCAATTAGAGAAACTTTTCCATCTCCATCTGTATCAGCAGCACTCAAATAATGATCCCAAACTTTAGCATAGGTATCAAGAATTTCCTGATATTTGCTATCTTCCTTTTTGAGACCAAAAGACTCAGCTATTCTTTTGGCAATTAGCTGCAAGTCTTCCTTTTCTAGCAGTCCATTTTTCGATTGGTCATACTGATAAAATGCCAAGGCAAGTTTGCGTTGCACAAATGGCGATAACATAATTTTTCTCCTGTTGTATTTTCTCAGCTATTTTTTGAGTTAGAAATTAGCATATTTGAAGCAAAATTTCAATTAAATGGTGCTAGGTTTGAATTGATAGTAAGTAAGCATTCAGCTATTAGCAATCAGCTCTCAGCAATAAAAATGAATGAACCAGGTATTTGCTTAACTTCTACTACATTTTTGAACAAAGAATTGAAGCACAAGAACAACGAGCTTAAATTCCCCACTAAAGGCAATAAAGCTGATAGCTGACCGCTGACCGCTGACCGCTAAATGCTTACGATAGTAAAAATCGAAAAGTGGAGATTTATTGACAAAATCGGGAAGTAGAAATATGGGAAAATCCTAATTGTTAATCTGGGAAAAATGTATTGCCGGGATTTATTTTAGATTTGACAGAAGTTTGGGATTAGGTAATGGGAAGTTATCATACTGTAGGTTGGGTTCAACGGTAGTGCAACCAAAAAAAAATCAGATATCGTGTTGTTTTTATCCTGCGAATAACCGCCCTAAAAATTTTCAACCCAAGCTACTAAATGTAAAATCTTGCTTTAAATTTAGTAATAATTGAGCGCTTCCACCTGATAATTGTAAGCTGACTACTGATAACTAAGTGCCAATTTGTAATGAAACCATACCAGAAAATTAAAATCCAAGAATGTCACGAACCACTCATCCCAATTCCCTTAGAAAAATTTGCCACTGAATCACCCCATCCCTATGAAAAATTAGGCGCACCTTATCATTTATCTCCAGCAAATTCACCTTATTTTTTACGTCAAAAAGTATTAGATAGTTTGATAGCAGCTCAAACAAAACTACAACAAAAATATCCCAGTTGGCACATCCAAATATTTGATGCTTATCGCCCCATTGCTGTACAACAATTTATGGTAGATTACACTTTTGTAGAAACAGTAAAAGCTGAAGGTTTAACATTAGATAGTCCGGAGTTGACAGAAGCAAAACGTCAAGAAATTTTAGAGTTAGTTTATCAGTTTTGGGCTGCTCCTAGTCTAAATCCTGCTACCCCACCACCTCATAGTACGGGTGCTGCTGTGGATGTAACTTTAGTGGATGCTAATGGCAAAACTGTTGATATGGGTTCTCCTATTGATGAGTTGTCTCCCCGCTCTTACCCGAATCATTTTTTGGGGAGTAAAAATGAGGAAGCTCAGAAATATAATCAACATCGACAGTTATTGGCAGAAGTAATGTTATCGGTGGGGTTTCAGCAACATCAACAGGAATGGTGGCATTTTTCTCTGGGCGACCAAATGTGGGCTTGGTTGACAAGTCAGGAGAATGGTGGAGGTGAGGTTGTGGCACGGTATGGGCGAGTAAATTGAAACAGTTATAGTAGAGGAAAGAAGGAAGAAGGAAAAATCTTGTATTGTCTGAGTTTTAAGCTTTTGATCTGTCCGCGCCCTTTGCTTCGACTGCTATATCAGTTAGCCTCCTGGGTTGAAACTGCGTTAACAGGCGTTATTGTGTAGAATTCAAACCTGCCACCAAGGTGTATCACTAACTTTAAAAATATAGTTGGGATTTTAAAGCCAATGTTAAAAATATCAACTTTTAATTGATGATTGATTAATGATAAATTAAAGACTAATATTTACTCGCGCTTAAAACAACCGTGAAATTTTTTATCCCCTAGTTAAAAATGGGGGTTTTCAAACTCTTTAACTTTTCTGGTTAATTAAAGAAAATCTAAAATTATCATAAGCTGTAACATTTTGATAGTGAGAAGTTACAGCTTATATAAAAGTCTTTTCAGAAAAATAACTTGTTTATGAGTTTTGAAAATCAAATATTATCTCCGCTTCGATAGAATAAATTATCGACCTAGCTCGCTCCACAAAGAAGCTGGATGGGGGATAACATTAGATTCAACTTGAGGGCTTTGTTCAGATGATTGAGTTAGATAAACACGGGTTGCACTATAACTAACAATGAACATAGAAAAAGCTACCAAGAATGTTACCACAACTCGATCTAAACCAGATATATTATCTAAATTCTGAGAGTTTTGAGAGTTCATAGAGCTAAGTCTCCTCAATTACTTACTTTCTCAGTATCTCAGATATTTCTGTATTAACAGATACTTTTAATAAAAATTTATCTTTATGGTTCTGGGAATTGACCAATTTGTAGGGACAAGACAACTTGCTCGGTCAAAGATACTGGAAGGTCTGCGTTATGGGAAATGATTCCGTGACCAACTCCAGTTATTAGTCCTAAGATGGCTGGCAATACTAAAGAAGCGAAGTTATTCATTGATGATTACTAGGAAAATTGCTGCCATAGTATCTCAATTTCACTATGTTTAATTCTGTAACAAAGTTTACTTTTTAATTGATTTTTGTTAAGCAGTCTAGTACAATTTTCCAATCAGACAAATCTCAGGAATTCTGAGTCCCTAAATTAAACCTAAATAATTAATCTAATAGACATCTGGTGAAAAAGATATAGATTTTTTGCAGGAATAGGCAACAGCTCATCTGGCAACAGGCAACAGGTAAGATATTTTTACGCGCGAAGGCACGAAAAAGGATTTTTTAGGGTTAATTTTTTGTATCCTTAGCCTGCTCTAATTAAGCAGTTTGGAGCGGCACAAAAAATAATTATAACTCTTACACAAGCTGATTTTTTACATCACAACAAAACTCAAAAAGAATAACTCAAAAATAATTAGCTCAAGAATGGCAAAAGACAATTAGTTCAAATATGAGTGCAGGAATAAGGGAAAAAGACCCTATATTTTATACTGAAGAACAATTGAATGACTTCAAAAAAAGTATATTTTTTATGTTAGTAACATTAGTTCTGAGCTTTGATGTATTTTGGCTACAAAGAATTTGTAAAATTTTCTACCTCAATATTAGAAATCAATTAAAAATTTTAGAAAAGTCGATAAATCTCGATCAATAATTTGCCCAAATAGAAGACTTAAAAACTATTGTATCTCAACTCAACTCAGAGACAAATCAACAACAAAATCCTTTAATTACTGACTCCAAAAATACGAAGTCAAATATCATCCTCAACTCAGCAATAGCCAATCAAATATTACTGAGTATTCAGCTAAAATTAATTTTACAAATCATACCAAAAATTTCTTTGAGACAACAAAACTTTCTCAAGCAAGAACTAAACATCATAATTTTCATCTGACGCTTACTAAGATGGGTACTCGTGTTTATTTGGGGTTCTAGGCATTTTGAGGGTATTGACGTAATTCCCTTATCTAGACTGACTCTTCCATAAAATGTGTAAGTCCCATTAGGACATAGACTAATCATAAACCTCAGACAGGAAAATGTTTTTTCCCCTATTCCCTATTCCCTGCTATAGCATTGATTATAATTACTTTAACATCAACAAAATTTTGGAGTAGAAGCTGCAATGAAAAGACTCAAAGTAATCTTTTTGGGAATTTATATTTGGGTAGGGATACTGCTGATGCAACCTTATTTAAAGGCTAATTCTACCTCGCCAGAAAATTTTTCTACCTTTAGAGAATGGTGTTTAAATCAAACAAATATTTCTCCCACTTCTCAATATACAGTTAAAATTCTATTGCAAAAAGCCAGAACGAATGACTGTATTGAAGCAGACAAAAAACTTTCTAGTCTTTCTGCCCTCTCCCTGAATAATAATTATATTATAAATATTGCTCCTATATCCAGCCTTAAAAATCTCACTAAACTATCCCTAAATGCTAATCAAATTCAAGAATTATCTCCCCTATCTAACCTTCATCAATTAACTCATTTATTTCTCGATAGTAATAAAATTGAAGATATTTATGACTTGTCTGAATTAACTAATTTAACTTATCTAGAACTCAACGATAATAGAATAAAAAATATATCTCCTCTGTCTAATTTGACTAAATTAACTAATCTGAGCCTAATTTTTAATCAAATTGAAAATGTATCTTCTCTATCCAATTTAACAACATTAACTGAACTAAATCTCGGAGTTAATCGCGTTACAAATATTAAACATTTAGCTAATTTAACCAATTTAACTCACCTATATCTTAACGATAATCAGCTCAGAAAAATTGCGCCCTTATCTAACTTAACTAACCTCACTAATTTGTATTTATATCGCAATCAAATTAGTGACATTTCTTCTCTTTCTAACCTCACTAATCTAACTTATCTTAATCTGAGTGATAATTACATTACTGAAGTTTCCAATCTTTCTAGTTTAAGGAATCTGAAAATTCTGATCCTGGTGTTCAATCAAATTACAAAAATTGATTCTTTATCAACTTTGACTAACCTTAATTTACTAGATTTAAGTCGCAACAAAATAACAGATATTAATTCCCTCTCAACTTTAATTAAATTAGATGTACTGAATTTGCGAAATAACCCAGTTGCCAGAATTTGCCCCCTCCAACCTGAATCAATTTGTCGCTTCTAAAAAAAAAGGAAGAAGGAAGAAGGAAGAGGGAAGGGGGAAGAAAGAAGAAGAGGGAAAATCTTGCGTTTCAAGTTTTTTTTGATTTTTTGAACTGCTCCTTGCAGAGTAAAATTATTAGCTGATTCTCGATCTAACGCCTGTATTGAATAGCTTAAAAATATAGTCTAGTTTGCCTTTTAACTACCAATTTAAAGTATAAACCTAACTTAATTCGCTTAAGTTGACTAAAATTTCAAATAAAATCTATAATTAGGTTAAAGATGACTCTTAAATATCAGGAATAATTATGTGGCCAACCTGTATAAATAAGCTATCTCCTTTTAAAGGCAACTTTAGCGAAGAAATACCAGAGTTGTTGAAGGTTGATTTCAACTAAAAGGGGATATTTAATGAATATGAAATGTTTATGCCTATTCGCATAGTTAATATTTTAGGTCTTTGCAGTACAGCAATGTACCTTGACTTTCCTAATGTCCCTGACCACCATTGATCTCAATGATAAGAGCGTTTATTATTACAACGCAACTCGACTGTCGCCCATCGGTCCAATATTAATTCGCCAGAGCGCGATCGCGACAAAGCATCAACCTTTCTGCTAAAACCCGCACTTGAGGTTCCCGGATAATCGAGAAATGTTCTCCAGGAATCTCGTGGATTTCAATTTCTCCCCCAACACAATCTCGCCAACCTAAAGTCCGATCACCCCCTATATCTATTAGCTGCTCGCTGGCATTAAACAGTACAATATTACCTGGATAAGGTCGCGCTTCATAGTTATAAGACGCAATAGCCGTGGCTTGAAAAACTTCAAACAAATTTTCCAAATCCTCAACTCTCACTTCCTCCGGCAATAGATCAAACATCTTAGCTCGTTCGAGGACATACCCCAATCGCTCCTCTGGTATCAGTTGTTGTAGTTCCTCACAGGATACGAGAACTTCTTTCCCCCAAGGAGCGCTCATTTCTTCAGCAAATAATCTGAGATAAAAAATATCGGGACTTAGCATTCTTCCTGGCGTGCTATCAATCAGAAGCCTGTGGTGTTCGGGAGCAGAAGCTTCTATTAGCGCTAGCAATGCCAGGGTATCCCCTTGTTGGTGTAACTGTTGTGCCATTTCTAAAGCTAAATGACCACCCACGCAAAAACCAACCAAGTAATAAGGACCGCGAGGTTGAATAGTTTTAATTGCTTTTAGGTGGTGAGTGGCGAGTTCCTTGAGAGTAGTAAAAGGCGATCGCTCTCCATTGAGACCAGGCGCTTGCAAACCATAAATCGGTTGTTCGCTCCCCAGATTGCGGGCTAAATCGAGATAAAATAAGACTGTGCCGCTGCTGGGAGGGACTAAGAATAGAGGCGGTAAATCTCCATCAGGCTGAATCCTAACTAGAGGCGAAGTTGACTCAGAATCTTTACCCGAACGCAAAGAAATAGCTATCTGCTCAATAGTCGGACTTTGCAAAAGTGTTGCCAAAGAGAGACTTTTGCCCAACTGCTGTTTCACCCGAGTAATTAAGGCGATCGCTAACAAAGAATGACCGCCGATGTCAAAGAAATTATCTCGGATGCCTATGGGAGAAACTTCCAAAACATCAGACCAGATTTGTGTCAGTTGCAATTCTAGGGTATCGCGAGGTGCAATAAAAGTGGCATCGCTACCGGTGCTAGTCCCATCCGGTGCGGGGAGCGCCCGCCGGTCAATTTTGCCGTTGGGAGTTAGGGGTAGGGAGTCTAGCATCACAAAAGCCGAAGGCATCATATAGTCCGGCAGCTTTTCCTTGAGAAAAGCACGCAGTTTTGGAGTTAGTTTCTGCATTTGCTTCCCATACAAGGGGTTATTGACAAAGTCGCTACAATTTTTCTGGGAAGATGGAGAAAAAGATTGATTGGGAACTACATAAGCCACCAGGCGCTTGTTACTCGGTTGGTCTCCGAGAAGTATAACTACAGCTTGCTGCACTTCTAGGTGTTTCGCCAGTAGCGCCTCGATTTCTCCTGGTTCGATCCGGAAGCCGCGAATTTTTACCTGGTTGTCGATGCGACTGAGAAGTTCGATGTTGCCGTCCGGAAGATAGCGTGCCTGATCTCCGGTTTTGTACAGACGCGCTCCCTCTTCTTGGCTAAAAGGATTAGCAATAAACTTTTTTGCACTTAACTCCGGACGGTTGAGATAGTCTCTGGCTAAACCGATGCCACCGATATGCAGTTCTCCTGGTACGCCGATGGGAACCGGTTGGAGATGATCGTCGAGAATATAGAGAAGAGCGTTTACAAATGGTTTACCGATAGGAACTGGAGATTCAAGGGGTCGCTGGATATTGGCGTTTTCAAAATAGCAACTGTCAATGGTTGCTTCGCTGACTCCATAAGAATTCACTAACCGAGTTCCCGAACCGCAGAATTGGCGAAATCGTTGGTATTCTTGCACAGACCAGCTATCCGAACCGATCGCCAATACCTTCATGAAATCTAGGTTTTGCTCGGTGTTCTCCAAATACTCGATTAAGTTTCTCATTACCGCTGGCACAAATTCTGCGTAATTGACTTGCTCTTGGAGCATCAATTGATACAGCTTTTCTGGCTCTAACAAAAAGTCCCTCGGACATAGAACTAATTTGGCTCCCGAGCAAAGGGCGCGAACCCAATCTCCCGTAAAGACATCAAAGGAGAAACTCGCCATTTGCAGATGGCTGCTCTGGGGACGTAGCTGGTAAGCTTGCTCCCAGGAACGATAGGCATTTACCAAACTTTTATGCTCGATTTCCACCCCTTTTGGCTTTCCGGTAGAACCTGAAGTGTAGATGACGTAAGCCAAAGAAGCTGGTTTGGTACGGAGGGCAAGATTTTCCGCGCTATTGTGAGAAATGACCGGCCAATCTTTATCCAAGAAAACAACCCGTCCCTTGCTTTCTGGGAGTCGAGCCACTGACTTTTCGGAAGCCAACAGCAAAGTTACTCCCGAATCTTCTAACAAATAAGCCAGGCGATCGCGCGGATAACTCGGGTCTAAGGGTAAATACGCCCCACCCGCTTTGAGAATGCCCAACAATCCCACCAGCATTTCCACCGAGCGCTCTATGCAAATCCCCACTATTACCTCTGGACCTACTCCCAGAGATTGCAAATAATAGGCCAATTGATTTGCCTTAGCGTTCAGATCCCGATAGGTAATTTGTTCGTTCCCAAAAACTACCGCGATATTGTCTGATCTCCGTTTTACCTGCTCTGCAAACAACTGATGAATGCACTTATCTTGGGGAGCATCTGTCTGAGTATTGTTCCAGGACACCAACAATTGATGTTGTTCCTCTGACCTCAGGATTGGTAAAAACGCAACGCGCTGTTGTGGATTGGCGACAATCGATTCTAGCAAGCATTCTAAATGTCTCGCCCAGCGGCGAATAGTTTTGGCATCAAATAGGTCGGCACTATATTCCCAGATGAAATGGAGAGATTTGTCAAGTTCCTCAATTGCCAAACTCAGATCAAATACGGAACCCTGTTGGTGTACGGCTAAGTATGGCTCGATAGACAGTGCTTTCTCACCTGCTGGGAGTTCGGGTCTCTCAGGTTTGTACCAGCGATGCTTGCGCCAAGTGAAATCGACTTGAATTAGAGGGTGTCGGTTAGCATCTCGACGAGGGTTCAGTCGTTTTACTAATAAGTCGAAGGGATAATCTTGATGAGTCTGTGCCTCCGTTACCGTGTGATGGATGCGGGCGAGAAATTCAACGAAGGTGGGGTTATCCGCAAGAGTTGCCCGCAACACTACCTCGTTGTTACAGTAACCGACAAGGCTTTTAAGCTCGTCAACGCTCCACCTTGCAGCCATTGCGCTTCCTAGCAGGATGTCTTCTTGACCCGATAAGCGATGTAGCAGGACAAAGAAGGCAGCCAGCATAGTCCGGTAAAGACTGACTCCGAGATCGGCAGCTAGTTGTAGCAGTTTCTCTCGGAGTCGTTGGTCGATCTCGACAATATGGAATTCATTCCGACCGCTCAAATCCCTTGGTCGCGCTTTGTCTGTTGGCAGATTCAAAATCGGCAAGCAGTCGGCCAGTTGTTTCTGCCAGTAGCGAAAGAGTTGTTCTCCTCGTGCAGACAAGAGCATCTCGGACTGCCAGGACACATAGTCCGCGTATTGCCAGGGAGAATCTGCTAGCAAGTTAGCTATTTTTGCTTCTGGGAGGTTCTCGACGGAAGCTGCGTATAATACCCGGAGTTCTTTGAGCAGCAAGTCAAATGACCACCCATCCCCGGCAATGTGGTGCATGGTTATCAATTGGACAAACTCCTGGGGCGATCGGGCAAACAGCTCCAAGCGCATTATCGGACCCGTTTCTAAATTGAACGGACGCTCTACTGCTGCCATAATTTTGGCTTTTAATTCGTCGGACTCCCACCTAGAAGCGTCTGTTACGTCAATCTTGACTTTGCAGTCTTGACTAACTACTGCAACGGGTTTACCGTTCTGATTCCTATAGGTAGTTCGCAGGATCGAATGTCGTGCAATCAGCTTTTGCCAGGCCATTTGCCAAGCCTCTAGGTTTAACTCTCCAGCCAGACGAGTGGTTATAAATATGTTGTAAGCTACGCTTTCTAGATCCTTCTGGTAGATGAACCATAAGGCTTGCTGTCCCCGCGAGAGAGGGGAAGGTAACTGGGAGTTTTCTAGAGATTGATTCTGTATCAAGATGCCTTTTACCGAATGAATAATTAGGGTTTGCGCTCAAAAGTCTTATGGGTGAGGGTAGGAGACAACCCACCCCTAACCCCTCCCAGGAGGGGAAGACAGGAGAAATGGGTCGGGAGAAATGGGTCGGGAGAAATGGGTCGGGAGCAAGGAGGTAGGAGTAACAATTGTCAATTTGGGATTTTTCTGCCCAACTATGCGCCTAAAATATTAACTTTTTGAGCATCAATAGCTGAAAATCAGGCACTTTTTCAAGGCCCCAAAAAGGCACTTACCTTTATCTGTAAATACTTTTAGATTTAATCAGCAAGCCCTAATTAATAATTAAATAATTCTGGTTTCAAGCCTCCCCTTTCAAGGGGAAAAATTGGTCGTTAGCGTAGCTTCCCGCAGGGTGGGATGGCGAGGTCTCGGAGCCATATCCAATCGACCAAGAGAAAAGAAATAATATCATGTCCGCTGGTATCGTTTGTGTAAACCCAAGAGTGAATATCTCCAGGAAATTTAAGTTTTTTCTTGCTCTTAAGTATTCCTGCCTGTTGCCAGATGAGCTGTTGCCTGTTGCCTACCTTTGCTATACAAGACCGATGCTACCAGACATAATATAATATTTCCTTACATTCAATTCCGTAACGGTTTTAACCAGAGGTAATTATCCATTAATGAATTATCCATTATCCATTAATGAACTTCCTATTCCCTACTCAAATATTGAATTAAATAATCAGCTATTTTCTCACTACCACCAGGTCTACCCATCCTTTGAATACCATTACGAATACAAGCTTCTAAATATTCCTTATCTGCCAAAGTTTCTTTTACTTTTTGAGCTGCTTCTTGCAGAATAAAATTATTAGCTGGTTGTTTACCAATAACCTGTACTGAACAACCTAAAAGTCTGGTTTGAGCTTCCGCAAACCGATAAGTAAATGAAGGACCTTCACCGGGGATAGTAATGACAGGTTTTCCTAATCCTACTGCTTGTTCAATTGCAGTTCCTGCCATCCCAATTACCAAATTTGATTGTTGTAAAATATCGGCAAAAGCATCCTCGTAAAAAATTACTTCTATTGAATATTCCTCAGTTAAAAACGTCAACTTACCTGCTTGATATTGCCAATTTTCAGAAGTAGCGACTGCCTCTAGTTCAGACATTAAAATAGGAACAGCAGCTACTCGAAACTGACAAACATTTTCTCCCATAAATTTGACAATTTCTCTGACCAATTTAAGTAGCAATGATAAATTTATGCCAGCCTCCGGTAAACGAGAACCAGGTAAAATACCAATAGTAAATAATCCTGGTTTAAGCTGTAAATCTTTTCCTGTAGAAATTAAATTATCCATCACAGGCGTACCGACAAATTCTGCCTTTTTAATTCCTTGTCGGTTTAAATCTGTTGCAGTCAAAGCATCTCTAACAAAAACTTTTAAACATCTAGAATTATTCAGTAATTTTGGCAATATTAAACCCAAATTAATTCGATCTTCATAATAACTAGAATCAGCCGAAAGAAACACCACATAAGGCAACTTTGTCCAATAAGCGATCGCTGCGACTACAATATCTCCAGTAGCCATAACTAAATCACAGTTTTTTGCAAATTGCCAAACTGTTTGTAACTGTCGCCAAGTTAAACTAATTAATCCCTGTCCCAAGTCTTTAAATAATAATAAAGGGTTTAGATAAAAAAAACCCCCTGATGGCATATTTGATGTAGGGCCAATAATTGGTATTCCTAAATTTTTATAACTATTACCAGCACCAACAATAGGCATAGCTGATATAGTTGTATCTGAACAAATTTTTGTAAAAGCTTTAATAATTTGACAATTATGTGTATCTTCTCCGTGACCATTACTTAAAAACAGTATATTTTTTGTTTTCATAATTATTATTGAGACAAATATAAATTTTTTAAGTTTTCCAATTGTCAAAATTAAAGATAAGAAGGAATAATATCATGTCAGGTTGAATACTTAATAAATAACAACGGAGGAGTCAGGAGTCAGGTAGAAGATCCGTCGGATTGGCGACGTACAGGAGTCAGGAGGAAATAAAGAAGTAAAAGAATAAGAAAGTTTTTTATCACTAATTAAGCAGACATGATATAACGTCAATTTAAAAATATATTTCAACCCCTGTTATCAAAAAAATAAAGTTAAAAGAAAATCACCTTATATCACTTTATTTATCAAACTTAAAATTGTTAGAAGTAGTACTTATAATTTTCAAATTTTCAAATTATGGCACATTCAATCAATATACAACCTAATTCTTATGAATTACCTTCAGAAGAAGAATCTCATGTTGACTATTATTATGACGATCCAGAAGATTTACCTGGAACTCTCAATTTAGAACCTGATGCTCCACCACCAGAGATGGCTCTGATAGATTATACAAAAAATATAGCTACCAGGATCAAAATAGCAAACCCAGAAATTTGTATTCCCTACCTCAAATCAGATTCAATTTCTTGGATTAATGTACTTGGTTTAGGCAATAAAACATCTTGGCAACAGATGGCAAAAGTATTTCAAATACATCCTCTGAGTGTTGGAGATATTGTTAATGTACCACAAAGACCTAAAGTTATACATGACAAAAATCAACTCATAATTATTACCTGGATGGTAAGAATAAAATCAGATTCAGAATCATTTGAAAAAGAGCAAGTCAGTATTATTTTAGGAGAAAAACATTTAATCACAGTCCAAGAAAATCCTGAATATGATTGTCTGAAACCTGTACGAGAAAGAATCAAAAATAATCAAGGAATTATTCGGAAACAAAAAGTAGATTATTTAGCTTATTCTCTAGTAGATACAATCATTGATGGATTTTTTCCTGTATTAGAAGAATATGGAGAAAGGATAGAGATATTAGAAGATGAAGTAGTATTTAAACCAGACCGTCATACCATGCAAAAAATCTATAAACTGAGGCGAGAATTATTAACACTACGTCGAGCTATTTGGTCATCAAGAGAAGCAATTAATATTCTGATTCGAGATGGTAGTAATTTAATCAATCCTGATGTATTGGTTTATTTTAGAGACTGTTATGAACATACAATTCAACTCAGAGATATAGTAGAAACTTACAGAGATTTAGCTTCTGATTTAATGGATATTTATTTGTCCTCTGTCAATAATAAAATGAATGAAGTAATGAAGCTACTAACTGTTATTTCATCAATTTTTATTCCTTTAACTTTTATCGCCGGAATTTATGGGATGAATTTTGACCCAGCAGATTCTCCTTGGAATATGCCAGAATTAGATTGGTATTATGGTTATCCTCTTTGCTTAGTCATAATGTTTTCTACTGCTATTAGTTTGATTTACTTCTTTTGGCGAAGAGGATGGTTTGAAAATCTTCCAACTACTATCGAAGCAGAAGATTAGCATAGATTAAGTAAGCATTTCCTACGGAATGCTGCGCAAACAGCGGTCAGCTATCAGCTATGAGCTATGAGTTATTAACTCATTATTTTGACAGGAATAATTAGTCTAGAAGAAGAATGAAAAGTTATTAATGAAATTGGTCATTAGCGAACCTTAGTCGTTGCTTGAATATGTTCAATAGCTGAATGCTCACGACATTAAAGTCTATATTAGGTACTTCAAAATGTAGCATTAAAATCAGAATTCAGGATTCAGGAGTCAGGAGAAAATACAAAGTCTTAACTCACCAATAAGCAACTTTTTAGTGTCCCTAATAAATTATTTTAATAGATACCTTATAGTCGCAAAATAGTAGTTATTTAGAAAAAAAATACATTTATACATTAATACTGGATGATATTAAATTTCAGATAGATGATTAATAACAATTTGATAAATGTTTGTTACATAAGGTAGAAGTAAGAAAGAAGGAAGAAGCGGTGCGACTCCGCGTCGGCGGCAAACGCAAGGGAATGCACACCAAGAGAGGAAAAAGGGGTATATATTGAAAAAAAGGGAAAAATGATAGATATAACTATCTAAAATGAACTAGATCGGCTATTTTTAAGCAGATCTGATCGACATCTACCTTTTTCTAGCATTCTTTTTTTAAACTTGTATAATAGACATCTCCAATAATAAAAAATAAAATCAATTATCGCACTCTTATTAATCAATTATTTCCCCCTACTCCCTACTCCCCACTCCCTATTAATTGTTTCTATACTGATCATCAAAATTATCCTGGGTAAAAAATTAACAATAGGTTATTTATTTGCTAATATGTAAATATAGGGGTAAAGTAGGCGAGGCAGTTGCGGACTCAATATCTTGGGTCTGAGGAAAGTCCGGGCTCCCAAAAGACCAAGCTTGCTGGATAACGCCCAGTGCGAGCGATCGTGAGGATAGTGCCACAGAAAAATACCGCCATAGAGATCAGATATTATTCAAGTCTCTGAGGTAAGGGTGCAAAGGTGCGGTAAGAGCGCACCAGCAGTATCGTGAGGTACTGGCTAGGTAAACCCCGGCGGGGAGCAAGGTCGGAGGGGCAATGGTTGGTCTTTTTCCAGCTCCATTGTCAAGTGTACCGCTAGAGGTGTCTGGTAACAGGCATCCCAGATAGATAATTGCCCTCTTAGCTGGTTTCAGTTAAGGGAACAGAACCCGGCTTACTCCCTACTTTTTCCTTATTTTTTATCCCAAAGCAATTAATAATTAATACTTATAAAAAATAATGAAAAAAAATGCCTGAATATTTAGCTGATAAAACTCCATCAACAGAACAATTAAATACATGGATTGAATATTTTCATACTAATGGTTTTTTAGTTATTCCCAATGTATTAACACCTGAAAAATGTGAATTTCTTAGAAATGACTTAGATGAAATTTTAAAGAAAACTGAAGAAGAAAAATCTGACAGGTCTAATCCAGTAGCGAAAGCTTACACATCAATCAAAATAATGGAGCGAATGTTTGAGCATTCCCCAGATAATCTAGACTTGTTTGCGATGGAACCAATTGTTACATTTGCAGAACATTTAATCGGTGGAGCAAATGGAACAGGTTACTCAATAAGTGATGGAATTCCTAATGCTAATGTTGTTCATGTTATCCACAATAATTCTTTTAAAGTTCCTCCTCAAACTGATGGACTAGCCAACAATGCCTGGCATCAAGATGATACACCACACGTTCTTTCTCTTGATGGTAAACCCCTAAAAAATATTCGCTTGAATGTTCTAGCATTTTCCGTTAATTATTACTTAACTGATGTATTTTCTCCAGACAACGGACCAACACAAGTTATTCCAGGTTCACATCTGTTTGGCAAGTTTTGTGATGGTAATATGTTGAGATATGAAGATCAAATTCATAGTTGTCTTGGAGGAATGGGTACTGCAGTTTGTTTTAACAATCAAGTTTGGCATAGAGGTTCTAGAAATTCATCTTCTGTCACCCGGTACATTACACAAATTACTTATGGGAAAAGATTAGTTGGACATAAATATGCACCATTTATGAATTATCAGATGCCAAGTCATTGTTATGAAGAAGCAGATGAAAGATTGAAGCGAATTTTGGGATTTTTACCTCACGGTGCTTATGGTTAATCATAGAATTTACTCGGTATTTTCCTTACTATTAAGTTTTTTAGGCTTGAGAAATAATCACTACCTTAATATGTAGGTTGAGTAATGTGGAATAGGGGCAATACAGGAACAGGAAAAAGATTGAAAAATACTCCCCTCTTTTTAAGATTAGAATCAGAAGATTCATTCCTTTAGACCGCTATGTTAGCCAGCACTAACTTTTGCATTCTGTGAAGCTTCCAAGATATGCTGGCTTTTCCTATCACCTAATCTTTCCATCTATACCTCCTCAGTGGAAAACCACAAACTTTTTCATTTTCTGAAGCTCCAAAAAAAATCAGCGCGTCAAATGATTTTTGGCTGCATTCTCACAATTTTTGTGATATTATAAAAAACATAAGGGATAGTTCGCCCATACGCATGACTTTTTATTCAACTAAATTTCCTTGCTCAGAGGCGATAGAACATCCGTTCCGCTTTGCGATCGAGTATTCAGGAATTTTCCCCAGAAGCAATACCAGAAATATCTTCATCTTCTGTAGCTTCCTTTCCTATAAACATAAAAACTAGGATTTAAATAAAAAATTTACAATAGTTTTGACTACTCTCCTGGCTGAAGCTCAGGAGATTCTAATAAGGTTGTTTCAGCACTGGCATTAGCCGAGTCCTTCGGCATTTTTATCTTATTAACTGACCACAGTCTCATCCTGTGGGGCGAAGTCAAAATCGCCCTAGACACTCCACTCAGGTCTAAGCCTAGTGTCATGCTTATTGTTCCAAAACCCAAGAGGTTTATTTGCTTTGATAATTGATATTTGCTTGTTATACCAACGATTCATTGATTTAATCTGCTGGCCATCAACAATAAAACTTGTACCAACGTTGGAAACGCAAGTTAACCAATAGAGTTGTCGCTAAATAGATAGAAAAAATCGCTCAAATTAAGACACAGTAGTAATTCCATACGTTTTGCACTGGAAATTGCTAAAATCCTTACATGATAAGGGTTTAGCAGTTTTTTATAGTTATAAAGCGACAAGTCTAATTATTTAAACCAGAGTCAACACCTAATACATTCTGGGAATTAAAATTGACTTTTGCTACTTGTTTTTCATAAATAAATTCCAAATAAAAGCATTGATTGCGAGGTAGTATTCTTAACTGTTTGATGTCGGCAAAATTCAGATTACTTGGCATAAGAATATTAAAGCTATCTAGTCCAAACCACCTCTTACCGAATAATTAAGGTTTAAAGCCTATCCTTTAAAGTAGAAACAAGAAAAAATTTTCCTTTGAGTCAATTTTCTTCTTTTCCAGGAGAGGTAATTGTTAATTATTAATTATTAATTATTAATTGTTGAAAAGTATTTCCTAATGATACTCTAATTAAATTGTTCCTCAGCTTAAGTGCCTGCTTAGGATAACTGACTATTGCTAATCCACTTTTTTTCCTATAGTTAGGTATTCTCGGCTTGTCTGCTATTTTTCCAGTTTGATAAGCTTTAACTAATCCATAATAAGATTTAAAAGATTCTGCTACAGTTGTTAATATTTGTTGTGCAGCTTGAGAATGTAAAATTCTATAGTGGTTATTGGTTTTATATTCTTTTTATAGGTAAAATTTACCGAGAGCTTTTTGAGCTTTAAAATACAATTGTCTAGCATAATAAATCCCCATATTAGTTAATTTGTGAGCTTGTTCACAGAGAAACTTTAATATGTTGATTAATTCTTTGTATTGATTAACTAGGATTTGTTGACAACCGTACATATAATAACTCTTAGAGATGAAAAAGACTGTATCATAGAACAAGAAGGATTTATCCCTCTAGTCTGAACGATTTACTCGTTTTCATCCCTCGGCTGAAGCACAAGGACTTTCAACGAAAGCTGTTCGGTAAACATCAAAATTAAGCAATGCAAATAGCAGAAAAACCAACTTCACAAACTCCAGAACAACCTCTTATTATTGCTGATAAAAAATTTAGTTCCCGTCTAATGACAGGTACAGGCAAGTATCTCAGCATAGAAAAAATGCAGCAAAGTATAGAAGCTAGTGGATGTGAAATCGTAACTGTGGCAGTACGACGGGTGCAAACTCAAGCTCCTGGCCATGAAGGTTTGGCAGAAGCTATAGACTGGACAAAAATCTGGATGTTGCCAAATACCGCAGGTTGTCAAACTGCTGAAGATGCTGTGAGAGTTGCCAGACTGGGACGAGAAATGGCTAAATTATTGGGTCAAGAAGACAATAATTTTGTCAAGCTGGAAGTTATTCCCGATCCTAAGTATTTACTCCCAGACCCTATCGGTACACTACAAGCAGCAGAACAATTAATTAAAGAGGGTTTTGCTGTTTTACCTTACATTAATGCTGACCCACTACTAGCCAAAAGACTTGAAGAAGCTGGTTGTGTCACAGTTATGCCCCTGGGTTCTCCTATCGGTTCTGGCCAGGGAATACAAAATGCCGCTAACATTCAAATAATTATTGACAATATTAAGGTTCCCGTGGTAGTTGATGCAGGAATTGGTACTCCCAGTGAAGCAACTCAAGCAATGGAAATGGGAGCAGATGCCTTACTAATTAATTCAGCGATCGCTCTAGCTAAAAATCCATCAGTGATGGCCAAAGCAATGGGAATGGCGACAGAAGCAGGACGTTTGGCTTATTTAGCAGGAAGGATACCCAAAAAAGATTATGCGATCGCCTCTTCACCATTGACTGGAAGGATTAATTCGGAGCAAAGCTAGGGTCTGTCATCAATTAGAGTTTAAAAGCTTTGTCAGTCAAGATTTTGAGCGTTTGGGGTATTTCGAGGCTAAAAGCCCAAAACTCTTGCCGTGTATCTATTTCAGATTTAATTTATGACACGCCCTAGTAATAATTTCTTATATTCACCAAATTTATGTTAAGCTAGGTAAAGATAAAAAAAAGATAAAGGATTTTTAATCATGCCATATACAACAGAAGAGGGTGGACGTCTAAATAATTTTGCTGCAGAGCCAAAAATGTATCAAGCGGACGCTCCAGATCAGAAACAACAAATGAACTATTTAGTTTTAGGAACTCTAGGAGCTGTATTAGTAGGTAGTTTAGTATTTGTTGCTTTTTCTGTTTCTGCTTAAATTTTAAGTAAAAATTATTTAAAGACTCAACCGGGTTCTTGAATTTTCAAGAGTCTGGTTTTCTATTACCGAAAGATTCTGGTCTAAAGTCTCCCCTTTTAACTCACATTTCGCACCACAAAATGTACCATAAAAATATAAGTCAAAAGCGAGTGCTAATTGGCGAGGTTTCCTCAGAATGTAAGACGCACATCTGACAGTCAAAAGTCAAGAGAATATCCGCCAAGGTCAATTCTCCTTATTGCAAAGGTACTGATAACTAACAACTGATAACTAATAACTGATAACTGAAATTTCCCCCCCTATATAGAACCGTGATAGACATTGGCTCCACAACAATTTCTCAATTGAACTGGCAAATCTATCAACGCTTGAAACAAGCTCTATCATTAAATCTACGTCGCCAAATTTTTATAGCTGTATGTGATAATCAACAACTAAGAAATAACCTAGTTGAAAACTTAGAAGTAGATTTAACCAATACTATCGACTACACAGAAAAAACGCCAAATAATCATAAAAATCTTTTATTTGTTACTCTCAACTTAAATCTAAATAATCCTAATCCAGTAACTCAAATTAATCAATGGTTTACCGAAAATCCTGAATATCAAAAAACACAAAAATATCAAATATTAGGATTTCAAATTATTGGAGTAGAAAGCTTAACCAAACAACCTTCAACAGTTCAATGGTCATTTATTAGTAATCTCAAAAAAATAGAAACAAATCTATCTACCCTAGAATCCAGTATATTACTTTGGATTAACCGACCTTGGCTCAATAGTATCAAACAATCCGCCCCAGAATTTTGGCATTGGCACACAGGAATATTTGAATTTGAAGGAGACCCCACACCTATAGCTCCTAGAAAAAATAAATCATCATTGCCAAATCAACAAAACTCTAAATCTTTCTTATCTCCAAAAATTAGCCTACCTTCTATCAATACTGTAAGACCATTAATGGCATTAGAACAAAAGTCTTACACTACTATTGATGTTGAATCAAAAAATCTGACAGTTCATCTTCTCCCCCCCGCTCCACAAAAATTACCAGAGTTGCCCATTGGCATTGACCAAGAACAGGAGAATACGCCACTGCCACAGTGGGAATTAGTTGAACTAGCAAATTTAGTATGGTCAGAAATTTCTAGAAAGTCCGGTGAAGAAAAAACATCCCTAGAAAAACAACAGTTTCAAATTCTCAAACAGATTCAAGATTTAAACAAGTCCAAATATCCATCTCCAGAACTAGCCATAGCTTATCAAGCTTTAGGGGACTTTCATCGCGACCGCGTCTTAGCAGGGGAAGTATCAGAACAAAGTTTAATTATTGCCATTCGTGCTTATGAAATGGTAATTGAGTGGACATTTGAAGATGTAGGAAATATGAGCCAATTTTCTCCATCCCAAATTCCCGTTCTTGACATTCTCAACGATCTTGCCACTCTTTACTGGATGTTATCTCGTCAAATCAAATCTAGTAAATCTGATTCATTAGTTTATTTAGAGCGAAGTATTATTTTATATCAAATGGCTATAGGTGAGATTAACCCATCCCAGGAAGAGACTTATGCCAGATTACAAAAAAACTTAGGTCTAGCTTACGGAGATTTAGCTAATTATCAGGAAGCAGAAAAGAATTGGGAAAAATCAGTTATGGCCTATCAAGAAGCAATCTTGTACTTAGATACAGTAACTCATACTCAAGATTATGCTTCGACATTAAATAATTTAGGTGCAGCTTATTGGAATTTGGCTCAATATACTCAAGCAGTGGATCACTTGCAAGGGGCAATTTCAGCTTATACCAAAGCTATTGATTACTTTACACCAGAAATTGAACCTCTCAACTATGCTATGATTCAAAATAACTTGGGCATAGCTTATTGGAATTTAGCTCAATTTCAGCAAGAGTCATCAGAAACCTTGATGTTAAAAGCTGTTGATGCTTATTTAGAGGCCTTAAAATATCGAACCCCAGAAATTGCTCCCCTTGCTTGTGCTGCAACAAAGAATAACTTAGGTACTAGTTATTGGTATTTGGCCAAGCAATTTGAGGAACATCAAATACGGAATCAACTTTTTCATCAAGCGATCGCTGCTTATTCCCAAGCTGTTAATATAGCTCAACATTTTTCCCCATATCAACTTACTTTTGATTTATTGGCTGTTTATAATAATATTGGACTTGCCTATTATCAAATAGTTATAGAAGCCAATATTACATCAGATAAAGACAGTCAAATGAGTAATTTAGAATCAGCTTTGGATTATCACTTACTGGCTTATACTGGTGAGCAACAAACTAATATTAATATTGACGTAGTACAAGGAAAGGAAACTACTGTTAATCATATTGTCAGAACTATTCGTGCATTTTACAATAAGTATGGAATACAAAGGCAAAATCTAGCTCTTGCTAAGATTCCTAGCCATTTGTTACCTAAAATTTTAACTATGTTGTAACCAAAAAGACATAAGTTATAGTATTATTAATGATAGATGGATGAAATCTACATATTAGTTATCGTTATGATCAACTCTAATTGAGACTTTATTTAAGTAAGCTACTGTCACTATGATAGAATAGCATAGATATATCTAGTTGTAGTTATAAGTAGTTGAGTTGTGCTATCTATTATTATAGTTAATAACTAACTATTAGCCAAATTTTAACTTCTCGAAAATATATCTAAAAAAAATGTCTAAAGAAAAAATTTTTAATTTTGTTCTTGTATTAGATTAAATAAATGAGTATAATCAACTAATTTGCTAATTTAGGGTTTAACTGATTGTTTAGTTATAAGCAATCATCAAAACTATACTTTAGCTTGAAATATAGAACAACTTTTCCACTTTTTTTCAAAATATTGCTAATTCTTAATTGAAAACAGCAATTTAGTTATATCGTACTTAGTTTATCCTGATATTTATGTCATGGCCCCTGTAAAGATCCTTGCGGTTGATGACGACCCAGCCATCCGAACTTTAATTCATCGGTATTTGAGCCAACAAAACTATCAAGTAGAGTCTGCTGGAGATGGTAAAACAGCTCTAGAATTATTCAATAAATTTTCACCAGACCTAGTAGTGTTAGATGTAAACTTGCCTGATACAACAGGATTTCAACTGTGCAAAAAAATGCAAAGTAATACAAATGTATTTGTGCTAATGCTAACCAGTCTTGCAGATGAGGATAGTAAATTACACGGTTTTAAAGAGGGTGCAGATGATTACATCACAAAACCTTTTGGTTTAGTAGAATTAGGCGCTCGTGTCGGAGCTATATTAAAACGTCAAAGATTAGTTTCCAACTCACAGCCAGAAGGTATACAATTAGGAAATCTGACAATTGACCCTCACGGTAGAGAGGTTAAAATTAATGGAGAATTAATTGCTTTGACGGCCTTAGAATTTGATATATTATACTGCCTAGCAGGTAAACCTGGCCGTGCTTGGAAGCGATCAGATTTAATCCAAGAAGTCTGGGATTATGAATATATGGGAGATGAGCGAGTAGTTGATGTCCATATTGGTCAAATACGGAAAAAACTAGAGAATAGTAATGACAATTCTCCAAAGATCAAAACTGTTAGAGGTATTGGCTATAAGCTTGATGTTTGATTTTGATAGTCATACATACATAGTTTTATAAGAAGGAGAATATTGTCAAGGAAAAAGATAGATTTGAACAAATAATTTCACCAGAGGTAAGGGTGTGAGGGATAATAGAGAATTTTGCCACGGAAGTCACTCCGCATCTATGAACCCACAATCAAAATGAACCACGCGTTTTTCCATCAAAAGCTTAAAATTCAGACAACGTAAGATAATTCTTCCTTTATTTCTTCCTTCTTACTTCTGGTATATTTGACATCATCCCGACGTTGCGCATGGCGCGACAACGCGGGATTCCTAAACCTCGTAGATTAGAACTTTCTGCTTCTAACGCACCTGCCTCCAAGGTCTTTCCCCCTTTCTGGTCTAAAGGCGCGCTCCACAGTACGTCGCCAATCCGACGGCTCCCCTAGACACTGCTAGCCCAGTAGCCTTATTTAATCCTAACACACTATTGGCAAAACCACAAAATTGATTGGTTTTCCCATAGGACGCTCCCCTTTGGGAAAGCGCGGGTCTTCAACCAACGTTGAGATCAATAAAATAATCATTCAATTCTAGTATTTACAAACAGAAAAATTAGAATTATAGCAGTCGAAGCAAAGAACTAGTTTCATCGAAATTAAAACTCTAGAATATCAAGTCTGCAAACCTTGATAAATTTCAGTCGCTACTTCTGTGCCACGGCGAACACAATCTCCCAAAGCTATACCACCAATATAATTACTGCATAGATATAGACCAGGCAAAGATTTTAAGCCATTATTAATCCGTTCCAATCTAGAATTATGGCCTAAATTATATTGAGGAATAGCACGAGACCATAAATGCACCGCGAGAACTTTTGGTTGTTCAGCATCCTGTTTTAACAAAGTTTGACAAAGATCTTGATGTACCTGTTGCACTATCGCTTCACTATCTAACTGAGCAATTTCCGGGTCTGTTGCACCACCAATAAAATTAGTAAAAATTTGCCATCCTGGAGGTGTCCTACCAGAAAATAAAGTAGAAGACCAAATAGTACCTAGAGTCCGGATACCTTGACCTCTAGGAATCAAATTACCAAAACCGTCTATCTTAGCCTTAATAGAAGTATCAGGATATGCCAAGACTACACAGGCAACAGTAGGATAATAAAACTCATTAAAGATAGAAGCAATTTCAGGTTGCAAAGTTTTGAATAATTCTGCACAAACACGAGCAGGAGTAGAAAGAGAAATAGTACGAGTTTCTATTTGCTCAGGACCATTGGGAGTAGAAAATTCTGCTATGTAAGTTTGTTTTTCCGTCCGACGAATACCAATAAGATGCCAATTTAATTTAACTGCTTCTCCTAAATAAGAAGCGATCGCTTTTGGTAATGCCTCCAAACCACCTCGAAAAGAACCCAATTCTCCTGTTTTAGTTTTAGGAATATTAGGGTCGGGAGCAACCTTGAACTTACGATTTTTTTTAGCAGACAACAAAGCACCAGCTAAAAGTCCACCTCCCAAGTCAGCCATTCGAGCCACTTTAGCAAAAGCAGCAGTAGCACTCAGTTGACTAGGGTCTCCTGCATAAACACCAGAAACGAAAGGTTCCACCAGTCGCTGCATCACTTCAGCACCAAGATGTCTCTGGAAAAATTGAGATACAGTTTCTTCTCCCCCTTGCTCTGACAGATCGCCAATAGCAGGTGATACAAAACCCAAAGCACCAACTAAGGCGCGTAACTTACCAGCATCACTCAGTAACTTAGACTGTAGCATAGCTGTTGGACTCATGGGCACTGGTAATAATTGACCATTCCAATAAACATAGCGAGGCAGTTTGCGATCGGCAAAGATTAAATCCTGCTTTAGCCCAACATCTACAGCCAACTTTAAAAATTCCGGTGTGGGAGAAAAACTATTCGGTCCTTCTTCCCAAAGAAAGTCTCCTAAAGAGACTGTTGTGATATTTCCGCCTACTCGATTTTGGCTTTCAGCAACTAAAATCTTTAAGGGGGAATTATTACCTAATTTTGTCAGTGCATGGGCTAAACTTAACCCACTAATACCTGCGCCAACAACTAAGACATCTAAAACTTCAGTCATTTGTTTGCTAAAAATTTAGTTCTACTATAGTTTCAAGTTTTAGTATTTCACCATAGCTTTGTCATTTAAACTACTTTAGTTTCAAAGTGTGATACTTTTAGCTCAATTCTGATTTAACTAAGGTAGTGGGAAAATGTTTCAGACTTGCATTAGTTGAAAATAGTACAAACTTATTTCATCTTCCTACTAATCTACCTCCCTATTACCTTCGTATTTCAAAATTATTCTCCGTATCGAACTTTAAAATAACCCTACTATAAAGCAGAGCTTAAGCCATATAACAATTTAGTAATTTAGAATACATTAGTATCAGCAGCAAAGAGAGGTTCAATATATGCACCACTAAATGCTGCTTATATCATGATGTTGGAAAAGAGTTTCTAGGTAAACCCTAGCAGCTTGCCGATAACAAAGGGACGTTTCTGGTGTACTGCTATCTCCATTCTGTAACAAGAATAGTGACAAAGCTGCTGAAAATACACGGTCTTGATCCCAGTCAGGGTGGGTTTCTAAGTAGGTTTTAAGAGATTCATGGAGTGCTTCAGGAATTTCGGCCAAAATACTAACGCTTAAGTTCATGTTTAAGTAAGATTATCTGTATATTTTTTCTTCTTCATAGTCCCTAGTTGTGGCCATAAACCACTGACTTTGAACTACCAATGTCGCACTATTGTGTACTAAGAGGGGGTATGGTTGTCAATGTAGAGAAATGTTACAACAGACTTTCAATAAATAAAAGATTTACGAAATAATAGGTATTTCAAGGCACTTTTTGTTATAAAACTTTATGAAAACTGGTTAATATGAAGCTGTTTATTCCCCACTGAAAAAATCCCCAATTCAATTGCAAGAGTATTATGATGTCGTTAAAGTCTGTGGAAAAACCTGTTTAATCTGTGGAAAACATTGAACTTGCTTGTGGAAATGCTGTGGAATCTATGTGGAAAATTATGGTAAAAAATAAGAATTCTGAACTCTTTGCTAAAGTCAAATTTCAAAAGTCAAAAGTCATATAGCGCTACGCGCAAGGCAACAGGCAACAGGCAACAGGCAATAGGCAATAGGCAATAGGACAATACAAAAGGGTTTCAGCTTTTATTCATGTCCTAACCTTTATGCGTAACGCTATATCGCCAGTTTTTCCCTTTTGGCCTCTGGTATAGCAGAAGGAAGAAGGAAGAAGGAAAAATCTTGCGTTGTCTGAGTTTTAAGCAATTGAGATGTCAAATACAGTAGACCTCTAGCAAAAGTGTTAATTAAATCAATTCAAGACTATGAAATCAACAATTTTATCTCCCTATTCCCTACTCCCTATTGCCTATTCCCTATTCCCTGACTTCTACAAGAAGTCTTTTGAGAGTGCCATTTTTCTGCTTTTAGATGAATGTTTTCTAATTCCTCAGAGTCTATTTTATCTAAGTTAGCCAAAACAAAGTTCATACGACCCTGGGATTTAAGTTTATCCCGATGTCTGGCCAGAAAATCCCAATAAAAATAATTAAATGGACAAGCTGGTGAATTATTGCCCTTGTCTTGAGGTGATGTAACTCGAACTTTCCAGTCGTAAACACAATCTTGACAATAATCGCTCATTTTGTTGATGTAATTTGCAGAAGCAGCATAAGGTTTTGATGCCAGAATACCTCCATCAGCAAATAATCCCATTCCCAGAACATTAGTTTGCATGACCCAATCATAAGCATCAATAAATGCTGCATGAAACCAATTTTCTACTTCTTGAGGAGAAATACCAGAAATTAAAGCAAAATTACTTAATACCATTAAACGTTGAATATGATGAGCATAACCTGTATTTTGTACTTGAATTAGAACTTGATGTAAACAATTCATATCTGTTTTATTGGCATCCCAGAAAAACTCTGGAAGTGGTTGATTATGGTTAAACCAATTAGACTGGGAATATTCATCATCCATGAGAAGATAAACACCCCGCATATATTCTCGCCAACCTAAAATTTGCCGAATAAAACCTTCCACACTATTTAGTTTTAATTGTTGATTTTGATCAGCTAACTCTACTTTTTTAATTACTTCTAAAGGATGTAGCAAACCAAGATTAATATAGGGAGAAAGTAGAGAATGCCATAAGGTTTCTTCCCCTGTTACCATAGCATCTTGATAATCACCAAAATTAGGCAAACTATTTTGAATAAAATTGTCTAGTACTTGCAGTGCTTGTTGACGAGTTACCGCCCAACGAAAAGGCTCTATTTCTCCATATTTAGTAAAATTCAAGTCTTTAACTTGATTAATAACTTCTCTAGTAATTTCATCTGGTTGAAACCATAAAGTTTGTGGTGTATTTAATTTGCCTTTGGGATATTTGCGGTTTTCTTTGTCAAAATTCCATTTTTCTCCTACAGGTTTATTTTGATTCATTAAAATTTTTAAACGTTTACGTCCTTCTCGATAAAAATATTCCATTAATAAGCGTTTTCTCTTTCTAACCCATTCCTTAAATTCTGTTTCATGCCAAATAAACAAGTTATTAGGAATTATTGTAAGATCGCAGGGGATTTGGAGATTTTTAATGACTTCAAGAAAAGGTTTATCATTGGGTTTCATTACCCGTAGTTCAGTAATTTGATTAGTTTCGACCCAGTGTTTAAGTGGTGTTTCAAAATCTGTGGATACTGTGTGTGTAACTTGCCAACCTGCTTGACGCAACTCAACGGCAAAATGACGCATAGCTGACCAAATTAAGACCAATTTTTGCTGATGGTATGGTCGAACTTGGATATGTTCTAAGGATTCAATCATAATCACAAAAATGTTATCTTTTTCAGTGCAACTTTGAAGAGCTGCTTGATTAATATTGATTTGGTCTCCTAAGACCCAGATTCCTATATTCATAAATAGGGGGTTGCACATTATGGAATGATATTACCAAAAATTAGTTTAGACTTTAACTAAAAAAACTATTAATTAGTCATTCTAGCAATTATCAAATCCAAAATCCTGTTCATCAAAAATATAAAATCATTCGTCACTGTGCAACGCCATAAATAGAGTTCGTTGAATTTGAAATTTTTAGAGATGTTTTTCACTAAATTCAAGATTATGACTATCAACTATATTTATTGAACAATTCATCAAAATACTTGTGATGATAAATAAATTTCATTGACGAGGAATTTAAAGTTAAAAAAAATGATTTGTTTCAGAGTATAAGATTAACTATCAAAAACAAATCTACAAAAAACAAATTAAAAGTGTATCCATAGAGGTGACAGAACCAATCTTATTTAGTACATATTTACATCATTATTTATTTTTCTTTTATTCTTCGTTATTTAATTCTTAGCTTTACTATTGTGGTATTGTTTTTTTGAATTGGTATAATATGGCAGCCACTAAAGATATCTTTTATAATAAGCAGAACTACATATAAAAAAATCTATGAACAATATCTAGCATATATAATTTGAAATGTAAGTAGTTATGCGATTAAAGTTAATTTGTATTAATGGCAAAATCTCAAATTTTTTTTAGTTTAGAACTTTTATATTGCCTAGGCAATATTATCAAATGCGGTATACCATAAAAGAGTTAATATATAAAAAACTAAAATCAAATTAACTGAAGTCTGATAAGTTCCATATTCATAGATAATAATTATAGTTTTCGGAGATCCTCAGAAATAAAAACGCAAATAATTGTCAAAATTGTTGCAAGTTGCAGCTTAAGTAAAAAATCTTATGATTAAGCAAGTTCAATCCTCCTTTCGTAGGATTCTGCTGTCGCGAATTTTACTACTTACTGTACCAGTATTAATACTAGGACAGTATATCATCTACAGAAAAGCACGTTCTACACTTCTAGACACTGCTCGTCAAAATCTGAAAGAAAGCGCAGACAGAAAGGCCGAAGATATTCAACTTTGGGCTAAATCTTTAGAATCTAATCTAATTAATGCTAGCGAAAGTTATGTACTTCAATCTGGTCAAACTGAAGAGTATCAAAAATATGTTGAGCAGTTATACCAAATGTTACCAACTCAGGTAAGATGCGTTCAATTGAGTAACTTACAAACTTCTGAGATTATAGCTAATACTTGTGATGATGAATCAATAAATTCTCCATCACTAAATATATGGCCTGCGCAGCACAGACAGCTAATTAGAGAGATGTCTAATGTTGATATAAGTTATATATGGCCAGAACAGTTAAACTCGGATAGTTTCTCAAGTGATGATACAGTTGCTCAGAAAAAACAAGTTAGCTTAGGTTTGAGTGTACCAGTATATGTTGCTGAAGGTAGTGAAAGACAATTGCGTTATGCCTTAAGCATTAAGTCGGATTTACCAATGCAAACAAATCGCAGAAGAGGTTCACTGGCAGGTTCAACTGTAGTAATTAATTATAAAGGTACAATTTTAGCTAGTCCAGATCCTGATAGAGTAGGGCGTAATATTTCTGATGGACCAGATGCAGAAAGACTAAAACATATTATCAGAAATGCACAGGAAGGTAGAAAAGATTTTATCCACATATTCTCTTTTGAAGAAATAGATATTTCAAAAAAGAGTAATAGTAATCCTCTGAGAGAATTTATTGATGAATTTAAAAAGATATTGCCTGAATTATTGGGACTCAAATTATCAGCAGATGATGAATTTTTAGTAGGATATGCACCAACTTCTAGTCCTGTAGACCGTGATGATGATCAAAAGTGGATTGTTTTAGCTATTACACCTATAGACTTTGCTTTATCTGGTCTTAGACAAGTTCAAAAGGTTCTAATTATTCTGATTTTTGGTTTAGTTGGTGCTAGTGTTATGGCAACTATTTATTTGGCTCGCGATTTAGCTCGTCCTTTGGAAAAACTTAGAGATTATGCTCTTGCTGTCAATGATTTAGACTCTCCCAATAAAGTACCTATAAGTCTAAGAATTCGTGAATTTAATCAATTAGCAATTGCATTGGAAAGTATGGTCTATAGGCTTAAAAGATGGGCAAATCAATTAGAAGTTACTTCTAAAGAAGCTCAAGTTGCTAACCAGTTAAAAAGCGAATTTTTGGCTAATATTTCTCATGAATTAAGAACTCCACTCAATGGAATTATTGGCTCTATTCAATTGATTGATGATGGATTTTGTGATACGAAAGAAGAAGAAAAGGAGTTTTTGAAACAAGCTAATGATTCTGCAATTCATTTACTAGGAATTATTGATGATATCCTAGATATTCGTAGAATTGATTCAGAAACTTTATCGATATATTTGCAGGATGTCAATATTGGCAAATTATTACACGAAACAATAGATTCATTTAGAGAATATATTAAACAAAAATCTTTATTATTAAAACTAAATATTCCTGAACAAGTAATAATTGTTAATGCTGACCAAGAAAAGTTGAAGCAAGTGTTTGAAAATGTTATAAGTAACGCAATTAAGTTTACGGAAAAAGGAAGTATTAATATTTGTCTTATCCAAGAATACAATAACTTTATTGTTGCTGAAAATACAAATAATTTATCTGATAATTATGGTGGGAAAGAAAATCGGGTTTTAGTTAAGATTGAAGATACGGGAATTGGTATTAATCCAGAGCAACAAGATAAACTGTTTCAGCCTTTTGTGATGGTAGATGGTACAAAAACGCGTAAGTTTGGAGGAAATGGATTAGGATTAGCTATTTCTCGCGGTCTGATGGAAATGATGAATGGCAGTATTCATCTCTATAGTGAGGGAGTAGACCAAGGAACTACAGTTGATATTATTATGCCAATCAAGAAACAACAAGATATTCAAACTGAAATGCAATTAAATTCTTAGAGTTAATTAAACATTGCAGAAAGAGGGTAGGAGTCAGGAATCAGGAGTTAGGAGTTAGGAGTCAGGAGTCAGGAGTCAGGAAAAATGGGAATTACAGAGGATGTAGTTGGAATAATTGTCCCTTAATTTTTCTGTCCAACTCTTGCACAAAATGCGCTCCATGCATGAGCTTTATTGACCGAAAAGCTGGCACTTTTTTCAACTTAAGAAGGCTGAAACTTTTATATGTCAATGCTTTGATAGTTAATTAGCAGAGCAATAATTCATACCAAATTGATAAATGTTTGCTACAAATATCTAGGGTATTTCTTAGGAGTCAGGAGTCAGGAGTCGTATCGGAATGTCTTTAATACCATTTTTTAGGGCGTAAACTATCTTTTTAGTCAAAGGGGCATTTCCTATAAAGTTTTTTTATCGCTCTTACTATTCGTAACATTCTTTTTTCAAATTGGTATAACATAGGCGCAATGACATCTTTGATAATTAGTACCTCAGTAGCGTATAAATTATTCTGATGTTTACTTATCCCCTGCTCCCCTGCTCAAAAAAATGTAGCAAACATTTATTAAACTGGTATTACTTTTCCTCCTTGCTCAAGAGAATCATTTAAAGCACATAAGATTCCTACTAATTCAGCACCCACCCAACCAGAAGAAATTTGTGAAGCAGTATTCTGACGAATACAATTTAAAAATTCATTGCATACTTGACCTAAAGGTTCAGCTTTGGCGATCGCTAAAACTTCCCGACTGACACCTACTGCTTTCCAGCGATTATTTTGCTCTTCTAAATGACCGTGCTGAATAACTAAAGGTGCATCTGCAGACATTTCATCAAAAATCAATGTTCCTTGAGTACCTACTACTCCTAAACGACGTTGTTTATCAGGATTTAGCCAACATAAATGTAAAAAAGCTTGAAAACCACTAGGATAAGTAAGTTTAGCCATCACTAAATCTGATTGTGGGGGTTGTTGAGGTAGCCAAACCGTGCCATTTGCTTGTACTTCCACAGGTCTTTGATCGAGCCAACTGTTCAAAATACAGATATCGTGAATTGCTAAATCCCAGAGAGAATCTACATCTGGACGTACAGGTTCAATATGAGTGCGTGTAGCGTACCCATAGCGTAATTCTCCTAATTTACCTTCTGCTACGATAGTTTGACCACTTTGGACAACTGGATTAAATAAATAAGTATGATCGATAAAAAGTTGACGTTGTTGTTGTTCAGCTAATTTGCATAATTCCACTGACTCTGAATATTTAAGAGTCAAAGGCTTTTCCGAAAGAACATGATAACCTTTTTTCAGAGCAGCACTAATAATTTCGTAGTGGGTAGAAGCAGGAGTAGCGATCGCCACTGCTTCTATTCCTGGTAACTCTAAAGCTTCTGTCCAATCTTCTAATAATGCGATATCTTGGTCCAATTGCAAGCGTTTTTGAACTGCTTGTAACTGTTCTAGGTTAGGGTCTACTATGGCAATAACACGAGATTGAGGATGATTGCAGAAGTTACGAATTAGGTGAGTTCCCCAACGACCTGCACCAAATATAGCAATTCCTATTTCCATTAGTTTTGATGTAAAAATATAGGTGATTCTATCAGAGTTTTTTCACCCTATCATATTGATGCTAATATGGCAATTATAGCAGGAAATAGGGAATAGTAAACTTCGGTGCGGAAAAGCTCCGCTAACAGGGTTGAGAAATGTCAAACACCTTAATGCGTAGCGCTATAGTATTCAATTAATTCGTGTTAATTAGACATCTCCAGAAAAGAGGGAACAGGGAACATGATATAATTGATAATTTATGGATAAGAATTGATTTTATTTTTTATTTTCACCAGATGTCTATTATTCTTATGTTTACTTCTCCCCATCTCCCCATCTCCCCATCTCCCCATCTCCCCATCTCCCCATCTCCCCATCTCCCCATCTCCCCATCTCCCAGCGCACAGCGCTATATCTAATGAATAACCCGTCCCTCTTTAAAAATAGTTTGTTTACTAGAATGAGTAGTCAAACGGTCTAATAAAGTTGCACTCGCCTCATTCAAACCAATTAAATGTACTTTAATACCCCGTCTGCGAAAACGTAGTACAACTTTATCTACTGCATCTACAGCAGATTGATCCCATAAATGAGCATGAGTTAGGTCAATAGTTACAGATTCTATATGTTCGCGGAAATCAAAGGTGTTGAGAAAATTTTCCACAGAAACAAAAAATACTTGACCATTAACGCTGTAAATACGCTCAACACCACTTTCTTTTAAATAAGAGTCAACGAAAATCAGCGCAGCAATTTTACGACTGAAGAAAATTGCACTCAACGCCACTCCAACAACAACTCCAATAGCTAAGTTATGAGTCAAAACTGTCATAAACACAGTTGTCATCATCACTGCTGTTTCACTCTTGGGTACTCGACGAAGATTGCGAATAGAATCCCAATGGAAGGTGCTTATAGAGACCATAATCATCACTGCAACTAAGGCCGCCATGGGAATACGCGCCACCCAATCATTGAGCAGAATAATACAAACAAACAGAAAAATGCCTGCACTCAGAGACGAGAGTCGCATCCTTCCACCAGACCCAATATTAATCATCGACTGACCGATCATCGCACATCCTGCCATTCCACCAAAACATCCGGCGACAATATTAGCAATTCCTTGTCCTACTGCTTCCTGATTTTTATCACTAGAAGTATCGGTGAGGTCATCAATAACATTAGCTGTTAAAAATGATTCTAGTAACCCCACTAAAGAAAGTGCTAAAGCATAAGGCAGAATAATATCAAGGGTTTCAAAGTTGAGCGGTACTATTGGTAGGGCAAAACTAGGTAGAGCATCGGGCAATGTTCCCATGTCTCCTACAGTGGGTATGTCTAATCCCGTAGTTAGTGCGAACCCAGTGATGACAACAATAGCAACTAGAGGAGAAGGTATTACTTTGGTGATGCGAGGCAACCCGTAAATAATACCTAATCCTGCTGCTACCATTATATAAACCCAGATAGAAGCATCTTCAAATTGAGTGAGTTGAGCATCAAAAATTAATATTGCCAGAGCATTGACAAATCCTAACATCACCGCTCTAGGAACAAATCTCATTTGATTTCCTAACTTAATCCATCCTAGAAAAATTTGCAGGATACCTGTGAGAATAGTGGTTGCGAATAGATAATTTAAACCATAATCTTTAACTAAGCTTGTCATCAGCAATGCCATAGCTCCGGTTGCTGCGGAAATCATTCCTGGCCGCCCACCTAAAAAAGCTGTAACTATGGCAATACAAAATGAGGCGTACAATCCTACTTTCGGATCGACACCAGCAATAATAGAAAAACCAATGGCTTCAGGAATTAAGGCTAAGGCGACTACAGCGCCTGCTAATAAATCTTTTTGGACATTAGAAAACCAGGCTTGTTTTGTTAATATATCTTTCATTTTCTCCCAATTTTTAGCACAATAACAGTTAATATTTTTCCCTGGAAGTCATACCGTTTCACGGAATTCAAAAGTCAAAAGTCATGCATTATGATTTCATAGTTCAAAACTTTGATTCTTCAGTAATTTCAGCAAATTATTCGACATCTAAAGTTTGAAACTATTTGTAACATTCTTTTTTAAAATTGGTATCAAAGGCACATTTTGCTCCGCGAAGAGTCTGCAGTTAGGTGTGGTATGTTAACCTAATTCATCATATCCCTAAGTAAATTAGGTAAAGTAATCAAATTAGACAGATTTATGGGGAAATATTTGCTATTAATCACTTTTCTAATGTGGCAATGATTATTAACTTTCATCTTGTCATGGCGAGGGAGTATTATTTACTAATACATTCTCTTTTCCACCCACATTTTCAACAACATGGGCACAAGTTAGAAAATCAGTATAATTTTGCTCCCGATAAAAAGGAAACCCAGTACCAATAACATTTGCTTTATTTGTCAATAGTACTGGTAATTAAAACAATAGATTATTCTAAGTTACTCATTCTCTGATACCTAATCCTGCTATGATAGTAGAGTAACAATTGCAGAAAAATAAATGTCTAAAGTAGCCAATCTAGCTCTTTATTGATTTAATTATTCTTAGCTTTTTAATCTACTTTTCAAGGCTGATTTTCTCTGATTTTTTCGGTTTCAGCACTAATTTCACTGTTAAATTTGTACCAGCTTTTCCTTTTGGAATATATAGATTACCTCCCCCTTCAAAGTTAAGATCAACTTCCACCTCAGCTTGTTCAATTTCCAAATCTTTATTAATTTCTTGCCAAGTCTCAGTAATTGGACGACTAATATTTATTAATATAGGTTTAACTTTAGCAAAACTAGATTTAACTTGTTTAATAACATTAGTAGAAATTGGTTTTGCTTCATTCTCTGGAACTTCTGCCTCAACCAAAATCCCATCTTCTAGTTTAATTAATCTGGTGGCCATATATGTTTATTACTGAATCTAATTGCTATTCTATTCAAGCACATTTCAGTGATTTTCAGAATAATAGACATCTCCTCCAAAAGAGGGAGCAGGGAGAAATAATTGATGTATCTATTGGGATGATTGATTTTATTTTTTATTATTGGAGATGTCTAATGTATAGATATAGAAAAACTAAACTTGGTTACTACTAATTATTATTGGTGTGTTGCAACAAACCCCACAGAATTAAATACTACTTGGGTTTAAATCCCCGACTTCTAGCTTGTTGTTTAATTTTAGGAGGGGTTTCTTATCCCCTTTCCGTACTGGACGCTCAAAGCTGACCGCTGATTGCTGAACTGCTAAATGCTTTTTAATTTGGTGATTCTAGTGCTGTTTTCAGGGTGTGCCAACTTAGTAAAACACATTTAATTCTGATGGGAAATTGGGAAACTCCTTGAAAGATATTTAGTTTTGGTAAATTATCGGAAAGACTAATTTCTCCTTTGAGCATTTGACGAAATTTTTCTGTGATTTCTAATGCTTCTTCTCTAGTTTTTCCTAACAATATTTCTGCCATTAAATCTGCGGAAGCAATAGTTAATACACAACCTTTCCCTTGAAATTTTATATCTTCTATAATTTGCTTTGTTTGACTAAATTTTATTGTTAGTTCAATCCGATCGCCACATAAGGGGTTATCTCCTATTTGATAGCGGTCTATAGGGTTTGTTTTTCCTCTGTTTTGTGGATATTTAGCCCGTTCAAGAATTGTTTGATGTTGGAGGTTACGAAGATGGTTTTGAGTATTCATAGGTGTTAGATGGTAGGTTTTAGGTGTGATATCAACCGTGAAAAAAGAATGCTTTTGTGAGGTGAAACTTTAATTATTAAGTAATTATACTAATTACCAAAAATAATGCTATATTTCATCAATACTTATGAGATTTGGTATTATAGCATAGCAGTCGCCACTATAGTCAGGACATCGGGTAATTATGATGATTTATGACGCGAGAAAGATATTCGCACTAATTGTCAAACATCAACCTAGCAGTTACAATAACACAGGCGCAATGATATTTTTGATTATTAGCCAGTAGCATATTAATTATTCTGATCTCCTCTACTCTCCTACTCCCCTACTCCCCCACTCCCTACTCCCTTCTGAGAGAATTTTTAATCTTTCATAATCAGTAAAAGTATCAATATCTATTTCTCCTCTATGAAAATTAACTATTGCTACTTGGCCAGCATACTTATTAATTATTTGTTTCGCACCTTTATCTGTGTTTAAGTTGAGCATTTCTGGAAAAAGGCTAGAACTAAATAAAGCCGGAACCCCTAAAACGCCAGCATATTTAGAAGCAACTATTGGATTTGATTTTAAATAATAAACATCAATCATTTTATGGATTAAGTTAGTAGATAAAAAAGGCTGGTCGCAAACCATTATTATTACTGCTTCTATAATTTCTTGAGTAGTTTGCAAAGTATTAATACCAGCTCGGATTGAAGTATTCATGCCTTCCTGCCAATCATGATTTTCTACAATTTTTACTGGAAAATTACTAATTTCAGGAAGTATTAGATTGCCATAAGCACCAAGCACTACAATAATTGGTGAACAACCAGAATTTACAGCAATTTCAACAGTATTTAAAATCAAAGTATTTCCTTTGTAAATCAACAATTGTTTGGGTTGCCCCAAACGGGTTGATGCACCAGCAGCTAAAATTATAATTCCTATAGATTTATTCATTATCATTTTCTTTATGGGTTTAATACCCCACCGTCTACAGGGTGTTCAAAATTACTTGGGGGAGCGTAGACGCGGAGCGGCCCTTCGTTGACTATCCCCATGTAATTTTCCTCCTGTCTCCTGTCTCCTATCTCCTGTCTCCTTCTTCAATTTGACTATGAATTGGTAGGTTACGATGACGTAAAAAACCTGCCGAACGATTAGAAATTACTGCTTGAATTTCTGCAATAATTGCTAAAGCAATTTCTTGTGGATTATCAGCACCAATATCTAGACCAACTGGAGCATATAAACGTTTTTTGTATTGCTCATCTATGGGAATTTCTCCTAATAATTTTTCGGTTCTTCTGCGGGGTCCGAGTATTCCTAAATAACGTAAGGGCAAAGGTAAAATATTTGTGATAATTGTCAAATCATAAAGATAGTTATGAGTCATTACAACTGCTACAGTTTTTTCATCTAAAATTACCGATTTTGGTAGTTTTTCATATTCGGAAATAACTATGGAATTTGCTTCTGGAAATCTAGCAGATATGGCATAAGCAGGACGACAGTCTAATACTGTGACATACCATCCTAATTGTTTAGCAAAAAATGTTACAGGTATTGCATCGTGACCAGCACCAAATATTACTAGAGATAGGGGTGGATGAATGACCTCAATAAAAGCTTCTATATTATTAATAGATATGTGAAATGACTTACCCGAACTCTGAGCTATTTTGGCATTATCTACTAATAGTTGAACTAGGGAATTATCAGTTATTTTAGTAGTAAAATCACCATCCGCAGATAACATCAAATGATATTGCTCGGTAGTTTGACTTCTAAATACTGTAACTAAAACTCCTGGTTGTCTATGCTGAAGACAGTCAGCAAAAAATGACATTAAGTCTACTCCCTTCTCACCGGATAGAGGTTCGATGAATATATCAACTATTCCCTGACAACCCATTCCCAAACCCCAGATAATATCTGCTTCAGAAGTTGTGTCGTAAGTAACAAGGCGATACTTACCGGAACTCATGACTTCTTGCCCTTGCTCCAAAACATCACCTTCGAGACAACCGCCACTGAGGGAACCGACCATTTCACCTTTAGCAGTCATCAACATTCGTGCCCCAGCTCGGCGATATGTGGAACCCGCAACTTTGACAATAGTAGCGAGGGCAAGGGTTTGACCAGCATTTTTGAGTTTGGCGTAAGTTGCAATAATGTCTTGTAATTCTTTCATATCATGTTAGGTAGCATCAGTATTGTAAGCGCGAAGGTAAGGAAGAAGGAAGAAGGAAGAGGGAAGAGGGAAGAGAAAAGAGGGAAGAAAACTATTGAGCAAGAAAAAAACCTAAATTTCCTGTAGATATCCACCCTTGGGTTTACACAAACGATACCAAAGGAAATGATATCATTTGGAAAAAGGGAACAGGGAGAAATTTATCAGAGAAAATATTTTTATTATGGCTAATTAATGAGACTTGATATTATTTGATATTTCTGATAAATTCCAGCAGACTCCAAGTATATCAGTTGAGGGAAAAGTTAGGATAGATCAAAAGCTTAAAACTCAGACAAAGTAAGATTTTTTCAACTTTAGTTCTTCCTTCTTCCTTCTTCCTTCTGCCTTCTGTTATTGTTTTAATTAACTCTGACTCCTGACTCCTGACTCCTTCTATAATGGCAGATACTTAACTTTAGCCCACGCGGCAATAACATTACCTAACCATTTAGTTTTGTCATAAGATTGATAGGAAAGAAGATTATACTCTTGATTTGTAGTTTTGATTAATAAGCCCCATGATGAAAATCTATTGCCTTTAAAACCGCTAGTTTTAACTTGCTGTACATATTTGATTTTTGACCGTTTAATTTCTTGTATTTCATTTGTTAAAATACCTATGTTTTTGGTAAAAATTAAGCAATTAAATCTAAAGTCAAAACTTAATTTACCTAGAAAAAAATAGAAAATTATATAGACTTGATTAAATATTTTAGCGGCAAAAAAATACAAAACTAAAGGAATGAAAAAAAATAGAAAAGTTAAAATACTAATCACATAATCTTGAGTCAGTATAAATGAACTTATTAATAATGTAGCAATGAAAATACAAAATAGTATCCAGATAAAAAAGCAGATAACTGAGAATATAAGTAAGTATGTCATACCATTTGGACGGTAAACTAATAGGAGGTCGCTGTTAGGCGAATAAAAGATTCTGAACCCTTTCGGAGGTGGAATAATTGGTAACATGAAAACACCAAAGATAACAAAGGAAGTAAGTCAAAGGTAAAATTGGTTGATGATTTATGTATCATAATTTATTTTCTTTTAGTTTTTCAAGTGAAAATTATGGCAGGGAACAGAGAACAGTGAGAAAAACATTTCCCTGTCTTACGGTTCATCATTAACATCAGTCCTAAGCAACTCGTTCCTTTTTTTCAAGCTCTCTGTTACTCGGCAACCCTTGTGAAAAACCCCACTTTCTTCACTGTGTCAGGACTTACGCGCGAGGTACGAAAAAGTAGCCTTTGAGATTGCTTTCCGTTCCGGACTGCTCCGCAAACCCTGTCGGTCGCAATGAAGGAAATACTTTCTACTGCGTAATATCATGTCCGAATAATTAGTGATGAAAAAACTTTCTCCTCTTCTTCCCTCCTTTCCCTGCTGACTCCTGAGGACTGACTCCTCCCTTCAACTTTATTCTAATAACTTATCTGGAGTAATAGGCAAATCTCGAATACGCTTACCTGTGGCATGATAAACAGCATTAGCGATCGCTGCTGCAACACCTACTAGAGAAAGTTCCCCAATACCCTTAGTACCCAAAGCATTCACATAAGGATCTTCCTCCTCTACAAACTGCACCTGAATATCCGGCACATCTAACTGCACGGGTATCAAATAATCAGAAAGATTATGATTGAGAATGCGACCATAGTGAGGAGACATTACCGTATGTTCCATCAACGCCATACCAATACCCCAAGTAATACCGCCTATCATTTGACTGCGGGCAGTCTTCGCATTGAGAATACGTCCAGCACCGTAGACACCAACACACCGCTTCACCCGCACTTCTCCCAAAAGTCGGTCTACTTGCACTTCCACAAAAACTGCCCCAAAAGAATGTTTAGCATATTCTGGTTGTTTCTGTTTCGATGCGTTATCACCAACCGCTTCAATATTTTCCCTACCATGACGAGTGAGAATTTCCTGATAACTTTCCCCCACAGTAGGATTATTTTGCAACAATAATTTCCCTGAATCAAAAATTATCTCCTCTGGTTTTGCTTGATACAGTGGAGAGTTTGAGTCAGAAATTGCTATCTCTAATATTTTATTCCGAGCATTCATTGCTGCTGCTTGTACTGCCGAACCCACACTACTTGCTGTAGTTGAATTTCCAGTTCTTGGAGCTTTAGGTAAATTTGTGTCACCGAGTTTAAATTCCACCTGTTCTAGAGATACCCCTAAAACCTCTGCTGCCACCTGTGTCATCACAGTATAAGTTCCTGTACCTATGTCGTGGGTAGCACTTTCGACTAATATTTCTCCACTATTATATATAGTTACCTTCGCAGTGGCAGACCTAGTGCCAGCAGGAAAAGTTGCGCTTGCCATTCCCCAACCAATTAGACTTTCGCCGTTACTCATAGAACCGGGTTTAGGGTTGCGGTGTTTCCAACCAAATATTTCTGCTCCTTGCTGATAACATTCTTTCAGAGATTTACTCGACCACGGGTGTCCAGTAGCAGGAGCTACATCTGCATGGTTGCGGAGGCGGAGTTCTATGGGGTCTAATTCTAAAGCGTAACTAAGTTCATCCATTGCTGACTCTAAGGCAAACATTCCCGCTGCTTTCCCTGGTGCCCGCATAAAAGTGGGAGTGCCAGCATTGATACGGCCAAGGCGATAGTTGATATCAATGTTGGGGCAGTTATACATCATATTCGTTGTCATTGTCACGGGTTCGGTAAATTCGTCAAAGGGTGACGTTATAGTTTCGCCGATGTGTTTGATGAGTGTGAGTTTGCCTTCTTTAGTTGCGCCGAGGGTAAGATGTTGTTTAGTGGGGGCGCGATATCCGACAGAGGTATACATTTGAGCGCGGGTAAGTACGAGTTTAACTGGGTGCTCCACATAACGCGCTGCCAAAGTGGCAAGGATGGTGTGAGACCAAACAAGTGCTTTACAACCAAACCCACCGCCGAGAAATTCAGAAATGACTCGGATGTTTTCTGGAGGAATGTCGAAAACTTTAGCCATCGCTTCTTGTGCAGAATAAATTCCTTGAGTTGTTTCGTAGAGGGTGAGACGGTCGTCTTCCCAAACTGCTATAGTTGCTGAGGGTTCGATGGGGTTATGGTTTTCCATCGGAGTGCTGTAGGTTTGTTCAACTAATACCTCTGCTTGGGAATGCCCGTAGGTAATATCGCCCCTGAATATATGAGCGGGTAACATTCCACCAAAAATTTTTTCTGGTTTATATCCCTGTTGGAGTGCTGTATCTATATCTATAATTGGTTGTTCAATTTTATATTCGACTTTAACCAAGGTAGCTGCATATTGAGCTTGCTCTAAAGTTTTTGCAACTACTATCCCAATGTGCTGTCCTTGATAATAGATATTCTCATCCTGGAGAATGGGGAGACTTTGTCCCCCAGGAAAAAAAGTAATTTGATTAAATTTGGGAACGTTGCGGTGGGTAATAACTGCTAATACTCCGGGGGCGTTTTCTGCTGCGGTAGTTTCGAGCTTGGTAATTTTGCCTTTAGCAATGGTGCTTTCTATTAATACGCCGTAAGTCAAATTTTCAACTGGCATATCAGCGGTATAACATGCGCCACCTGTAACTTTAAGTTTTCCGTCTACACGGTTGATGGGTTTTCCGATAACTTTATTCATGTTTCGTGTTTACTTAAATAGTTCGTAATAGTTAGTTTTTTTGCGTTTCGCGAAGCAAAACCGTTAACGTTTGCGCCCTTCATTCCGACAGGAGGCGTTGTGCGCTAGCTCAACAAAAAACTTTCTCCTTCTACTGGGGGTTTCTTATTGTTTCTTCCCTCCTGACTCCTGACTCCTGTTTCATTTACTGAAAATAGGTTCGTAATAGTTAGTTTTTTTTGCGGGCATTGGTAATTTGAGGTATGATATCATGTCCGGAGAAGAGCGCTATAGAACTCCGTGACCTTTACCCTAGCAAAAAACTTTCTCCTTCTATTCCTGTTTCTTCTTCTTTCTTCCCTCCTGACTCGGTGACTTCCCCTCCCAGGAGGGGTTAGGGGTGGCTTGACTCCTGACTCCTAAGTAATTAAGATTAATATCATACACTAATTTACCAACGCCGTTTTTTTTGCGTTTGGCGAAGCAAAACCGTTAACGTTTGCGCCCTTTATGACCTTAGCGCAGCTTCGACCCAGGAGATAGGATGCGTTGTACGCCAGCAAACAAAAAACTTTCTCCTTCTACTCCTGTTTCTTCTTCTTTCTTCCCTCCTGACTCCTGACTCGGTGACTTCCCCTCCTGGGAGGGGTTAGGGGTGGGTTTACTCCTATAGTAATACAGTTGACAGCGCAAGAATAATGCTACGTTTAGCTAGTTCAATTTTGAACTGGTTATATTTTTGTGGTTTTGCTAGTGCCAAAGCTGCTTCTGCTGCAGTAGAAAAAGTTGCTTCATTTATCGGTTCTCCTTGCAATGCTGTTTCTGCTTCCTGGGAACGCCAAGGTTTTGTACCAACTCCTCCTAATGCTAGTCGCGCAGACTTAATAATATTTTGCTCAACTTCCAGAGCAACAGCTACAGAAACTAGGGCAAATTCATAATTGGCGCGATCGCGTACTTTGAGATAGTGGGAGTTGCTAAACCACGAAACAGCAGGTACTTCCACAGCAACTATTAACTCCCCATGCTCTAAAACATTTTCTCGGTGAGGTGTATCTCCAGGCAACAGATAAAAATCATTTATCGGCACTCGACGTTGTGCAGTTTTACCCTGAATACAAACTACTGCACCTAAAGCAACTAATGCTACTGCCAAGTCTGAAGGATGAGTGGCAATGCAATATTCGCTCGTACCTAAAATAGCGTGCATTCTATTGTAACCTTCTATAGCAGGGCAACTCGTACCTGGAATACGACGGTTGCAAGGAAAAACTGGGTCGCGAAAATAATTACAACGGGTACGCTGTAATAAATTTCCTCCCACTGTTGCCATATTCCGCAGTTGAGGAGAAGCACTTTCTAATATTGCTTCTGAAATGACAGGATAGGAATTTTTCACTGTGGAATAACGGGCAACATCGCTCAATTTTGCCAAAGCACCGATACGGAGGTTGTTGTCAGCATCGACTTCCACTGAGTCTAAAGACAGAGAGTTGATGTCTAGAACTTGCTTTGGTGTTTGTACGCCATCTTTAATTAAACCTATTAAGTCTGTACCACCAGCAATAAAATATATAGTCTCATCCTGAGAAACTGTGCTTATGGCGGTATTTTCTTCATTAACTCTGGCATAACTAAATGGCTGCATTTTCTGTTTTCTCCACTACTTCACGAACTGCTGCAACGATATGATGATAAGCACCACAGCGACAAAGGTTGCCACTCATACCTTCCCGAATTTCTCGATCTGACTTTGGTTGTGTTTCTGCTAGTAAACCTACTGCGGAAACTATTTGACCGGGAGTGCAATAACCACATTGAAAGGCATCATGCTCAATGAAAGCTGTTTGCACTGGATGGAGTTGTCCATCTTCTGCTAAACCCTCAATAGTAATAATTGACTTTCCCATTTGCATTGCTGCCAAAGTCATACAAGCATTAATTCGTTTTCCATCAACTAATACCGTGCAAGCTCCACATTCTCCGCGATCGCATCCTTTTTTTGTCCCTGTTAAACCTAGATATTCTCGCAGTGCATCTAACAGAGTCACGCGAGGTTCTATCTCTAGATGATGTTGCACTCCATTAATTTTTAATGTTAGTGCTATTTTTTCTTTTTCTAACATTTTAATAATCTGTAAAATTTAGATAACTATTCTGTCATAACTACCATAAGACTTACGCAGTAGAGTGTATTTCGGTCATTGCGACCGATAGGGTTTGCGGAGCAGTCCGGAACGGAAAGCAATCTCAAACACTAATTTTTCGTGCCTTGTGCGTAAGTTTTGTACCAACTAAAATAATATCAGACTTTTTCACTTTTAACCGAAGTAATTTTTAAGTTTTTTTATCATAATATGGAGAGATGGGGAGATAGGGAGATAGGGAGATGTTAATCAAACATAGCATTACTATTCAGAAATGGTATAAGATTTGATAGTCCTGCATAGTAATGCTATATGCAGATGAACAATGCCTAGTGCGGGCATCCTCGAAGGGAGGGAGCAAGATGATCTCACTACTGTATCTGGTATAGCATTGGAAGGAAAGGTTAGGAAAGTTCAAAAGGGAGCAAGATGCTCCCACTACTGTGTCTGGTTACAAAAATAATGACAATGCACGACCATGACAATGCACTACCACCTAAGATTTTTGCTAAAAACCCTAAATATTTTGAGAGTTAAAAACGAAAATTTCAGCTTTTAAAACACATTTTACTTAAACAAATAAACCTGTAAAAAAAAATAGTGGGATAGATTCAGGGAAAAACTTTACTATTGGTATTACAGCAGATTCCTCGCATAAGAAGTACAGAAATTAACAATTAAATGTTTATAGTGCGGGCATCTTGCTCGCCATCGGTGTACCAAAGTGGAATCTGCTGTATATTAATGTGAATTAATATAATTTAACTAGCTATCAGCTTTTCCGTTCCGGAATGCTCCGCAAACAGCATTTAGCTATCAGCTGAAAATTCAAGGGTTTAAGTCCCCCACTATATTTGAAAAAGCGCGTGGTGTGCCTTTTATGGGGGTTTTAATCCCCCATTATACACCTTGAAAAGCTGATTGCTGATTGCTGAGTGCTACTTTAATAATTTTTAACTACTCCAAAAATTATCTTTTTCTTTTGGGTTTAATACCCCACTGTCTACATGGTGTTTACAATTAGTTGAGGTTTGTAGACGCGGAGCGGCTTGTCGAAGACTATCCCCATCCACTTTTTCCTTTTTATTTCTTCTTCCTTCTTCCTTCTTCCTTCTTCTAACCACAAGATTTTAACTGAGTTAAGAGCAAAACTATTTCATCAATAGCACTTCTCAAATCTTTGGTTTCTAAGTCAGACTGATTGACAATAATACTAAATACTAAAGGCTCAAAATTAGCAGGTTGAATATATCCTGCTAAACCCGAAACTCCACTAATTGTTCCTGTTTTTGCTTGTACATTTCCCTCCGCAAAACTATTTCTAAAACGTCTACTCAATGTACCATTTACACCAGCCACAGGTAAAGAATTTCTATAAATATTTGCCCAAGGAGAATTAGCCATTATTCTGAGAGTTTGTACCAAAGCTTCCGGACTAACTAAATTATGACGAGACAAACCAGAGCCATCATTTAAAACAAAACTATTGGGAGTAACTCCTAACCTAGTTAAAATTACTTTTACCTCCTCCAAACTTTTTGCTAAAGTCTGATTATTAGATTTTTTCCTAGGAATTAATCTACTCCTAACTCCCATTTGCCGTAACAAAGCTTCTGTATAAAGATTATTACTCTTTCTATTAACTTCCTCCACTAATTCCGCTAATGTTGGAGACTCCACAAAAGCTAATTCATTCAAATTTATATTAGAGGCAATCTGTGATTTTTTTACTATTTGAGAAACCTGAATTCCTGTTGTTGCTAAAACTTCACGAAATTTATTTAAAAAATTATCCACAGGTTCTACAACCGCCACATAAACAGGTTCCGATGTCGAACCAACTCTTAGTTGCCCAGATATCCGAATTATTGGCTGAATAAAATCTCTTCCTACCTCAACAAATTCTTTTTCATTCTTTCCTACAGTCACCGAATTATTTTCAATCTGCCATTTTTGACCTTCAACAGAATTAACAAAAGTAACTTGTAAAGGTTGACCTAAATTTTGAGGCGACAAAACCAAATCTATAGCATTTTGATTCAGGATTAAACTATTAATAGGTGCCCCATAACCAGCCTGAACATCTTCCCATTCCCAATTAGGATTAACTCCTGTTCCTTCAAAATAACTATCATCAGCAATTAATTGATTAATATTTTCTATCCCCTGTTCCTTTAATTGTTCAGCCAAACTTTGCAGTTGAGTTTCTGTTAAACTAGGGTCGCCTCTACCCACAATATATATATTGCCATTCCCATCACCATAAACTGAAGTTCTAATTCTAAATTGAGGGCGAAGTTTTTGTAATACTGCTGCAGTTGTTAATAGTTTAGCCGTAGAAGCAGGAATAAAATAATATTCAGCATCTCGGTTATAAACTGTTGTTTTTTTCGATAAAGTTTCAACTAAAATTCCCCACCGAGAACGATTAAAAATTGGGCGGTTAATTACAGTATCAATCCGATTACTTAATTCAGAGGGACAAATTGTTGTAGCAGTTTCCTGACTAAGTGCTATTAATGGATTGAGAAATACTACAAGAAAAGTAATTGTAATTTGTTTGAGGGAAAGTTTAAACATTTGCTATTGACTAAAAATAGAGTGTGAGACCAATTTGATAAATATTTGCTGCAAATAAATAGGTTACTGCTTAGGAGTCAGGAGACAGGAGTCAGGAGTCAGAATAAATAGGTTTGATACCATTTTTTATGTAGTAATTTATCTTTTTAGTCCAATATATATTTCCTACAAATTATTTTCATGTTGCTTATTATTTGTAACATTCTTTTTTCAAATTGCTATGATACCAAATCCGCTTTTCTTTAGTATTATTTGGCATTTAGTAATAAGAATCAATATTGTAGAGGCAAACGGCAGTTTGCCCCTACTGACAGTATAAATTCTATATACTCCAATTTTCTCCTAGTTTATACTACGCAAACGGGAACCATAGCAAGCAGATTTGATATGATCTAAAATGTAATTGGGCTAATTTGATAAATTATTAAATTACTTAATTAAATTATCACAAAAAAATATCACAAAATAGCAGAATAAATTGATGAATATAGCAACCGAAAATAAGATATTAACTGACCAAGAGTTTCAGGCTTTATCAGAAGATGGCAGTCATTATGAATTAATTAATGGAGAAGTTGTTGATATGGGAAATTCGGGAATGGAGCATGGTAATATTACCGCTTATCTATGTGGTGTAATAGAATTATATGCTCGTCCTAAAAAATTAGGTGTAACTTGCGATTCTAGTACAGCCTTTACTTTCAAATCTGGTAATAAACGTTCTCCAGATATTTATTTTGTTTCCAAAGACCGTTTATTAGGATTAAAGCGATTACCTAAAGGTTATTTTCAGGGCGCTCCCGATTTAGCAGTAGAAGTAATTTCTCCCAATAATACATTTGAGGAACTACATCAAAAAATTGTTGAATACTTTGAAAATAACTGTCGTTTAGTTTGGGTAATTAATCCTGATGAAAAATCAATTTTAATCTACCATAAACCACAACCAGATAAATTATTACAAGTTGCTGATAATTTAGATGGAGAAGATATTTTACCAGGTTTTACATTACCAGTAACAGACTTATTTATGGAGTGGGATTTTTAGATTTAGTGGTTGGTGTGTAAGTCTTGTTTTTGTTATTCCTTGATTTTTGTGATTAATTAGTAGTATTATTAACTGACCACAAATTAATTTACTAAATCAATGAAAATTAAAAATTATTTACTGGTTCTTATTCTGGTAGCAAGCATGGTAGTAAGTATAGCAATTTTCTCTGAAAAAACCTTTATTTTTGATTTTAAATTTAGTTCAAATGAGACAGTTTTATTAAAAGATGACTTTGATAGTCAAGGAAATTGGCGACTACGTTCAAAACTTCGTATTGATTCAGGTTATTTAATTTCAGATGGTGATTTTCAAATTGCATCACTGAAGTTAGCCAAATTAGGAATAAGTCCTCTCGATCCAAGTAATGGTGCGATTAATTTGTATTGGAGAGGGATTTTTCCAGAAGATGCAACAAAGCCGAGAAATACTTATATTTTAGGCTTAGAATATGCCGAGAATTCACCCTTCTGTTGGAATGGGAAGGTTGGTCAAGATGTTAAAATTATTCTCACAGAAGATGCTTCTCCCTGTCCAAAAAGTTTCAGTCAGGTTAGGGAAAATCCTGAACTTAGGGCTTGGATACGTCCTAAAGAACCTACTATCCCTGGATTCATAAGACTGCATATAGATCCAGATTTTACTCCTGGCGTACAACCAGAAGAGCGCGATGGTTCTAAATTTCCCTATGTCACCTTGGATAGTCAACCTAATTCTCAAAGAGAATACCGTATGCGAGTTCAGGAAAAAAATCAGCAGGTTGAGGTCGAGCTTTTCTTTTTCAAAGATGATAAATGGGAATCATTAGGTGAATCTTTAGTAGTAGCACCGTCACAATGGAAACACGTTATTGGTCAGAATGAAGAGACTGGAGATTATATATATGGAATGAAGGAAGCTATAACCTTTAAGGCCGTTAATATTCTCTTAAGAAGAGATAGAAACAAGGAACCTACTAAAATAGATGCTGTTGCACTTACCCAAGAGAAGATTTCTAGGTAGTGGTGGATCGTAATTTTTTTTGCAAGAGTATATTCAGCACCAAGAAACCCGGTTTCTAGGGTAAATCATTGTTTTTGACAGTAAACATCTACGAGAAACCCGGTTTCTGAGTTCACTTGCGTAAGTCCTGTAATTGATATTTGCTAACCCAAAATAAGTAAGTAATACCAATTTGATAAATGTTTGCTACAAATAGCTAGGATATTTCTTAGGAGTCAGTCCTCAGGAGTCAGGAGTCAGAATGAATAGTATTTAAAGCGTTTTTTAGATCGGAAATCATCGTTTTTGTCAAAGGGCATATCCTGCATTTTTCTTTTTATTCTTCTTACTATTCGTAACATTCTTTTTTCACGCTTGGTATAATATACAGTAAATTCCAAGTATATGAAATACAAATATTAATAGGCATCTCCGAAAAAGAATGGGCTTCTTGCTCTTAGAGGCAACAGGCAACAGGAATATAGATTTTCAGGAAAAAGGTATAAAAAAGATTTTTTATGGTTAATTTTCAGGATTAAGCTAGTTTTATACAATGCTTTAAGTCCCGTTATTTATTTTCTGGAGATGTCTAATGATAAAAACTGTAACACAGGAGCCTTGTTGTCACAGTTGTACCTTACTAAGATGAAATCTGCTCTCACAAAAAACATAATTTTTTAGAGTTGTTATAACGTCAAAAAAACCTATCGATAACTATGAAAAAAAAACGACTCGACGTAACTTAATAATAACCAGTCTTGCGGTTACGGGTGGCATCATCGGTGGTGCTGCCATCAATAAACAGACTCAAACCAAAGTAGCATCTGCTGAAAAACTACCCACCACATCCACAATGCCAGAACGAGTATTAGGTAAAACGGGTGTAAAAGTACCATTGTTAGGTTTAGGTGGAGCAGGAAGAACACCCCTCAATAAAAGCGGACAGGAAAAAGAGTCAGTTGCAATAATTGAAGCTGCTCTGTCTCTAGGAATTAGATATTTTGATACTGCTGCTAGTTATGGTGCAAGTGAAGAACATTTAGGAAAAGTCTTACCCGCTTATCGAAAAGATATATTTTTGGTAAGTAAAACCGGAAGACGCGACCGCGACGGAGCATGGAGGGAATTAGAGCGATCGCTAAAACGATTAAATACAGATTATCTCGACTCGTGGCAGTTACACCATGTTTCATTTACAGAAACTTTAGATGAAATATTCAGTTCCCAAGGTGCTATCAAAGCAATGGAAGAAGCAAAAGAACAAGGTATAGTCAAATTTTCGGGAATTACAGGTCATCACGAACCTGATATTATTGCTGAGGGACTACGTCGCTATCCATTTGACACGACTCTGGTTTCTATTAATGCTGCTGACAAACATCATCCCCGACCATTTGCTCCTACTGTGTTACCTGTTGCGCAACAAAAAAATGTAGGCGTTATTGGAATGAAAATACCCGCTTACGGTAAATTACTCCGACCGGGGGTATTGAATATGGAGGAAGCGATGGGATATGTATTGTCCTTAGAGGGCGTACATTGTTGTATCGTAGCTACAGAGTCTGTGGAAATGTTGCAGTCTAATGTTAGAGTCGCCCAAACGTTTCAACAGTTAACTCAACAGGACATGGGAGCGATCGAACAAAAAACAGCCAGTGTTTGGCAAGAAAATACTTTCTTCCGTGCTTGGACTTGAGGAAGGTTGTAGGTTGTAGGTTTTAGGTTTTAGGTTTGTTGAAAAATACTAGAGCTTATGGGAAAAAGTCGTCGGGATCAGGTAATATCAAATCCGTTTAATTGGACATAAAAAAAATCTTCAATCGCCATAACTACGTTTATCTTTGTAATTCTTTCTCCTCCTGAGGAGGTCCGACTGACTTCCCCTCCACCGGAGGGGTTAGGGGTGGGTTGACTCCTGACTCCTCGTAACTTAACCATTCTATGGCTGTTTAACCGGATTTGATATAATGCTTACTTCAGACCAGAGAAACAAACTGGAAGAAATTAGTCGTAATGGTCATGCACCAACAACAAAAATACTTCATGCACAAGTTTGATTGATGTGTGCTCAAGGAACTCAAGCCCAGAAAAAATGGACAGATAGGGAAATCAGTTCTGGATTAAACGTCCATACCAACACAGTAGGCCGAATTCGCCAAAGATTTTTAGAGGAGGGAATCGGACTGAGTTTGAATCGTCGAACTCCCCTAAGTCCACCAAATCCACATTGATCACGCCACCTCGTAATGGCAGTTGGCGATCGGGTTGCCGAGATGGAATTGAGTGTTTGATCACAGCAATGTCTGGCTGGGCGTATTCCTACTGTGACGCAACTGGCATCGGAATTGAAGGCTTGGCAACAGGAACAAAATCGCACAGCTAGTCCAGTAATTTGGCATTTGACAACCCAAGATGCACGAATTAAATTGAAGCATCTTTATCCTGTTGTTGAAACTGTGGCACGCCAAGACTATTAACACCTGTTTCTCCATGTCAATACCATTTTAAGCTTGACGCGCCACTACGCTGTCTAATATTTATTTGACAAACACTCTCTCAACTACTAAGTAAGTGCCTCTTCTTGGTGAGTCGTAACGGTGCAGTCTTTTTTAGGGTAAGCAACACAAGTTAGTACATATCCTTCTGCAATCTGATCGTCATCCAAGAAGGAGCCATCACTTTGATCTATCACATCATCTGCGTTACCTTCTACCTTTCCTGCACAGCTCGAACAAGCACCAGCACGACAGGAGTAAGGTAGGTCAATACCTGCTTCTTCAGCAGCATCAAGGATATAGGTATCATCGGCACAATCAATAGTTTGGTTGATTCCCTCTTCTTCATTTATTAGAGTAACTTTGTAGGTAGGCATATAATTTTCCTCTCAATAATTAATTAGACAAATTTTTTGATTTTTGATTGACTCGAAGTTGCTAACTTTAGTAAAGTGCTTCTTCTTGGTGGGTTTCAATTGTGCAATCAGATGTGGGATAAGCTACGCAAGTTAAAACATACCCTGCGGCCATCTGATCGTCATCTAAAAATGACTGATCGCCTTGATCTACTGTACCCTCTACTATTTTACCAGCACAGGTAGAACAAGCACCAGCACGACAAGAGTAGGGTAAGTCAAGTCCCTGCTCTTCTGCTTCATCAAGAATATACTTGTCATCAGGACAATCAATTTCTTGCTCTCCATCTGGAGTTTTCAACTTTACTTTATAGCTTGCCATTTTGCATTCCTTATATTCAATAGTTTCGTCTCTATCCCACAAACAAAAGGGTTCATTAGTTTAGATAGAGTCATACTCATTTTTAAGGCAATAGAGCTGACTCGTGATGCTTTAAATCAGCAACTCTTTGATTGATTTTACTGCTATCCACTAGAAAAATAGCGATCAGTACTTATATTCATTTTGATCGCTGATACTCATTTTCTGGGATTCACATTAGAATTAGTAGAGGTCAATTACCCAAACAAGCAAAACCCCAAAATTACTTGGAGCTTAAGCTAGCTGATTAATTACCTCACACAAGAGAAGAGCCTTAATTTCAGCATATTAGCTGATAGTTGAAAGATACTCAACTATTACCAAAAAAAATTAATTAATTTGATCTGTTCTACTACTTATAGCTCTTCTTCCACGTTAGTTTTAATAGTACAATCAGACGTTGGTTTGGCCACACAGGTTAGTACATATCCTTGTTCTATCTGGTCATCATCTAAAAATGACTGATCGTCTTGATCTACTGTACCTGATTCAATTTTACCAGCACAGGAGGAGCAAGCACCAGCGCGACAGGAATAGGGTAAATCTAATCCTTGATCTTCAGCAATATCAAGAATGATCTCATCATCAGGACAATCAATTACCTTTTCACCATCTGGTGTAACTAGAGTAACTTTGTAGGTGGCCATTTAATTTCCCTCTTTGGTAGTTTGGTATAGATATAATTTAAACTTATACAAATTACAAGGCTTGATTAGCCAAATTATTTGTACTTGTTTTATTTCCATCTTTGATATTAAGGGAAAAAATCAATGTTGTAAAACAAATTAGGCAAAAAATTACTATAGAATTTGTTATAAATAATTCTAATTTAATTCTGATTACTTATACCTGATTGGACAACAACCCTGAGACAGATGTTAAAAAATATTGAAGTATAGTACGACCATTGGCATATACAATCTAAAATATAAGTTTTTGATTTTGTATTTTAACTATGGCCCAAACAAATCTCTCTTCCTCTTTATGCCCCACTATCCCGATCAGAGTAGGTATTGTTGGTACTGGTCATGCTGCTAAAACTAGAGCTGAGGCATTAAAAGTAGATACGCGATCGCTCTTAGTTGCAGTCGCAGGTCATACCCCAGAAAAAACTGAGGAATTTAGTCAAACCTTCCAAGTTCAGAATACAGCTTCTTGGCAACAGTTGGTAAAACGAGAAGATTTGGATCTAGTTATCGTTTCTACTATTAATAGAGACCATGGATCAATTGTTCGTGCAGCCCTAGAAAATGATAAACACATCATTGTGGAGTATCCTCTTTCCCTAGACTCAAATGAAGCCGAATCATTAATTTCTCTGGCAGCTAAGAAAAATAAGCTATTGCACGTCGAACATATTGAGCTTCTTGGCAGTCTTCATAATGCTATTAAACAATCTTTATCAGCTATTGGTAAAGTCTTCTACGCTCGTTACATTACAATCAATTCTAAACAGCCAGCACCTGTAAAATGGACTTATCAACCTTCATTATTTGGCTTTCCTTTTATGGGAGCGCTTTCTCGTTTGCATCGGTTTACCGACCTATTTGGTCAAGTTGATAATGTCAATTGCCAAAGTCAGTTTTGGTACACTGAAGCAGACCTTTATAATGCTTGTTTGTGTACTGCCCAGTTAAAATTTAGCAATGGTGTTATTGGGGAAAGCGTCTATGGCAAAGGTGAAACATTTTGGCTCTCAGAAAACATTTTTAGTATTTACGGCGAAGCAGGCACATTAATTTTTACTCCTCAACAAGGTCAACTATTGCAGGGAGAAAAAACACAAACTATAGAAGTGGGGGCGCGACGAGGTTTATTTGCTAAAGATACAAAAATGGTAATTGAACATTTATTGGAGGGAACTCCTTTATATGTAACTCCAGAAGCAAGTTTGTATACCCTAAAAGTTGCTGAGGCGACTAGAAAAGCATCAGAAATAAATAAAATTATTAATCTATAGAAGATGAAGGAGTCAGGAGTCAGGAGACAGGAGACAGGAGGGAAGAAAGAAGAAGAAAGAGAAAGTTTTTTGATCGCGCTATTATCCGGACATGATATAAGTTCATAACTCATAGCTGAATGCTGTTTGCGCAGCATTCCGTAGGAAATGCTTACAACAACAGAGCTGGGAATTTAAAATAGACATCTCCTATAATAAAAAATCAAATCAATTATCACACAGAATTTATCAATTCTTTTCCCTTACTGCCTACTGCCTATTTTCTGGAATAGTTTTGTTCTAATTAAATTAAAATTTACATCCTTTTCAACAAAAAATTTGTTGATTTTATTTATGAAAATTTTAGCCTTGAAAATACTGAATTAATCTGGAATTTTGGTAACTTTAAAAAACATTTTCATCATTTAATATATTATATCATGTTCCCCCTCCGGGGGAGCTACGCTAACGGACGGGTCAGTTATAATAAAATTTAAGGACTGATAACACTGACAGTACCAAATAAATCCTGAAATTATCAATACTATTCTCTAATATTTCCTATGTATTACTCCTTTCTTCCCTCCTGACTCCTGAGTCCTGACTCCTGACTCCTCACAACAGTTATTTATTAAGTATTCAACCGAACATGATATTAGTAGTTAGTGAAAAATTTGGCAGTGCTGATGTTTACGCACAAAACGCTAAATCGATCTTAAATAAAGCTAGTGGTTTTATTAAAGCTTATGACTTTACTTTAAATCCATATCGCGGTTGTCAATATGGTTGTAGCTATTGTTATGCTGCAGCTTTTAGCCCTAATGAAAAAATGAGAGATGAATGGGGAAAATGGGTTTTGATTAAAGAAAATGCTGCGGAAGTTTTAGAGAAAGAATTATTGAAATGGGAGAATAAAAATCCTAGTAAAGCCCCTAGTATTTATATGAGTAGTGTGACAGACCCCTATCAACCGATAGAATCTAAAACTCAATTAACTCGTAGATTATTAGAAGTAATGTTGGAATATCGACCAATTTTAGTTATCCAAACTCGCAGCCCAATGATAACTAGAGATATTGATATTTTACAGCGATTTAAACATCTAAGAATTAATATGAGTATTCCCACTGGTAGTGAGAAAATAAGAAAAGATTTTGAGCCTCAAACTCCTAGTATTAGAGCTAGACTTAATGCTATGAAAAAAATTAAAACTACAATTAATGATTTAACAGGTTATTTGCCTAAACTTTCTATTACTATTACTCCTTTACTGCCGACTTTGCCAGAAGAACAAGAAAATTTTATTAGACAACTAAATTTTGTAGATAGAGTTGTAATTCAAGAGTTTCATGCTAGTCATAAGCGATCGCTCATAGCAAGCACTCGCGAGGAAGCTATAGATATGAAAAAAAAGTATAGTTGGTGGTACAATAATGAAAATAAAAATTATCAAAGCTTCAAATCTCAGTTAGTAGAAATACTGAGTGATGTAGAAATTAAAGAAGGTCAAGCAGGATTTACTTATGAATAAAAGGAAGAAAGAAGAAGGAAGAAGTAAGAAGAAAAAATCTTAGGTTGTTTGAGTTTTCAGTTTTTGATCTATCCTAACCTTTCCTTCAACTGCTATAACATTCTTTTTCCAAATTGGTATAAATTATCGCTCCTAGAAAAGTTGGATCAGAATGGGCTGAAGTTTCAGGCATCTTTAACATAACAAAGATAGAGAAATCAACAGTTTAATCTAGGGATAAATTCTCAAAATTTCCCCGATTAAGTTAATACAAAAACTAAATAATTGAGGAATCAAATAATTTCAGGCAGAATTGACTAATGAATAATTACATCACAAATTTTTGGCGTTCTCTCAAGTTTTGGTTTGCCCTAAAACAAGGCAAAAATGCTCAAGCTAATCAAATATTTAAAGCTATTGAAAATTCAGGAGCTAAATTATCGCCCCTAGAGAAGTTGTATCAGGATAAGCTGAAGTTTCAGACAGCTTTAAATGACAAAGATAGAGAAATCAATAGTTTAACCGAGCATCTGAGAAAAGCTGTTTATAAATTAGATGAGTTAGAATTAAAGATTGATTTTGACGAGCCAGTAATTAGACGACTTGATGACTATGTATTGACCCCAGAACCAAAATTTATTGAATTTGTCACGAAAAGTTTTCAGTTAATTGAAAAAGATGAAAATTTATGGCAATGTACTGGAATAAATGAACGGATATTTGACGATTTTGAATCAAAGTTGGCAGAGTATATACAGAAAGAAATTAATATATTTTCCCAAGAAAAACAAGTATCAGAATTGCAAGCAGCCATCGAGGATATGAAATTACTAAAGCGTAATATAGATCCTGATTATGCTTTTAATTTTACTCCTTATGTTTATATGATGAAATATTTTCCCGATCATGTATATTCTAGTTATTTGGCTTGGTTTCTAGTATATAAATCTGGATTATTGCCTACAAAACTTAATATTCTTGACATCGGTGCTGGTCCGGGAACCGTTGCTTATGGGTTAGCTTTATTCCTACAAAGTAGTAGTGGTTTTTTCTCCCCTCCTCCAATGCACATTTGTTACTATTCTTTGGAAAAACAAGCTCAATTTCAATATCGAGGTCTTCAATTTTGGCGACAATATATAGAACAACAAAGAATGCCAACTAATCTTTATTTTCGATTTGATACAACTGATATTTTTACATACAACGAACAATCGAAAGTTTTGCCACAACGCTTTTTTGACTTTATAGTTATTTCTCACTGTTTATTTGCTGACCAAGCAGAAAAGAAAAAGTCTTTTGATGTTTATCGAAAAATATTTCAGGAAAGTTTGAGTCGTGATGGTTATGTAATGTTAATTGTTCAAATAAAAAGATTATTCGGATTTTATAATATGCAGCCCAAAGAAGATATTATCCAAGAAAAAAAATTAGTTGAAAAGTTAGTTGAGGAATTAGGATTAAAACTGGAGTGGTATAAATATGTGACTTCAACAGGTATGAGAGAAGATAGAGGAAATTTTTCAAAATTTGTCAAGACATTACCAGTTTTGAAATATATAAGTCCACTTCAACGTGAATATCTAGGACAAAATTATGACTCGCATCATATAATAGATGACTATATAATTATCGGCAAAAAATGAAAATAATACCAATTTGGAAAAATAATTTTACGAAAAATAAGGGCAATAAAAAGACACCTGTGGGATATTTTCCTTAGACTAAAAAGATAAATTCCGACCTAATAAATGGTATCAAAGCTATTTATTCTAACTTCTGTACGGGCGACCGTTTTACCCTACCACTAACTCCTAAGAAATAACATAGTGTAATAAAAAACCTTCTCCCTTTAAACCTTTCTTTCCCTTCTGCCTTCTGCCTTCTGCCTTCTGCCTTCTGCCTTCCTTTTTTCTAAAGCATAAGTATTCAACTGAACATGATATAACTCCAAAACTTATCTAGAAAAATGCTCTACAAAATCAAACGCCGAATATTTCAAATTATTGAGCTAGATAATCCCGGAGATACTTACAGCAAAACCTTCAAAATCTGCATCATCACATTGATTTTTCTGAGTATTCTAGTTGTAATTATCTCCACAGTAGAAGAGATTTATCAGCCATACCAAATCTGGTTAGATAACTTTGAACTAATATCAGTAATTATATTTACCATAGAATATATTTTGCGAGTTTGGTCATCCAATGTTGCTCCTGGATATAAACATCCAATATGGGGAAGAATAAGATTTATAATCAAACCTTTAGCAATTATTGATTTAATAGCAATTCTTCCATTTTATTTACCATTATTTTGGCCAAATCTAATATTTACTCGCTCGTTTCGCTTGTTTAGAATATTTAGGTTATTCAAAATTAGTAGATATTCAAGCACAGTAAAATTATTTGGTAAAGTTATCAAGTCAAAACAAGAAGAGATAGTTATTACTTTATTTATTGCTTTAGTTTTATTAGTAACTTCTGCCAGTTTAATTTACTTCGCTGAACATGAAGCTCAACCAGATGATTTTCCTCATATTCCTGCTGCTATGTGGTGGGGAATTATCACCTTAACTACTGTGGGTTATGGAGATGTTTATCCCATTACTCCTTTAGGTAGATTTTTAGGGGCGATCGCTGCATTAGTAGGAGTTGGTATATTTGCTTTACCAGCAGGTATAGTTGCTTCTGGTTTTACTGAAGAAATAGAAAAAAAACGGGCTTCAAATCAAAATAAAAAATCTATAATTTGTCCCCATTGTGGTCAAAAAATAGATGAAGAATAACAAGATTATCGCAGTAATATCATGTCCGGTTGAATACTTATAAATAATGACGGAGGAGGACCTCCTCAGGAGTCAAAAGTCAGGAGGAAAAAAGAAGGAACAGAAGAAGAAAGTTTTCTATCACTAATTAAGCAGACATGATATAACTACATTAAAGTTGAAAAAATAGACTTTACTTATGCAATAATGCGAAATGGTGAAATGTATCAAGCTGAAAATTATTAGCCATCAACACCAAGCCATAATCAACCAACAAAAAAACAAAATATGACAACCCGTAAAATAATCAAAACTGATAAAGCTCCCGAACCAGTTGGCCCATATAATCAAGCGATCGCTGCCACAGGTCAAATGATTTTCGTCTCCGGTCAAATAGCGATCGACACTAGAACCAATCAAATAGTCTACACCGATGATGTAAGTAAACAAACAGAACAAGTTATGGCAAACCTAGAAGCTATACTTACCGCAGCAGGTGCATCTTGGTCAAATGTTGTCAAAACAACCGTGTTCCTCAAAGACATGAACGACTTTGCCACCGTAAACACCATCTACGCTAAATACTTCAACCCCGAAAATGCCCCTGCCCGCGCCTGTGTTGAAGTTGCTCGCTTACCCAAAGATGTACTTGTAGAAATTGACTGTATTGCAGTACTATAAAAAGTTTGGCGTTGGTGAAAAGAGGTATGATATCATGTCCGGATAAGAGCGCGATAGAACTCTGTTCCGCGCTCCGCGTTAACGTGCGTTGTGCGCCAGCAAACAAAAAACTTTCTGCTTCTACTCCTGTTTATTCTTCTTTGTTCCCTCCTAACTCCTCCGTAGTTTATTTATAAGTAATCAACCGGACATGGTATAAGTCCTAATTAAGTACTGAGGCAGACTTGATATCAAAAGAAGATTTTCTCTAGAGTGCATATATCCAAAACTTCTCCGCTAATATCAAATCTGCTCGGGTTCGGTATAAAAAAATGTTCTATCTGAGCGCCATTGCCAAATCTTTCTTGATCTTCCCACATTCCCCTCCTGGGAGGGGTTAGGGGTGGGTTCCCACACTCTCCACACTCCCCATCTCCCCTAATATTTCCTCAAGGTGGTTGTGTTAAATATTTTTGAAAGTGAAATTGCTGAAAAAGTAGGAAATTGAATAAAATTACATCTCACTACTATGAGAAATTTTACAATAATTGGTGTTGTTGACTACAAGGTTTTAACTCGCCGATAATCCCAATATGAAGTAGATTTCTACTAATCTAAGTAGTAGTAGATACCTAAAAATAATTCTGATATTTTTATCTCTTATAGAGTTTTTGCTTATTCCCAGAATATTGTCTATATAACTACATCTAAGATTACTAGATATCAAATTTAATTAATTGGTTATTTGATAAAGTAACAATTTATTTCAGATCCATGGCCAAATTTTGACATTAAGATATGAGAGTGTTACAATATCACCAGCTTTTTGGCTATCATAGAGCATCTCCATCTGTAACCTTCTCAAAATAAGGAATACAGAGATATCAAACCAGGGAAAAAATATCATAATTGATACAAATTATATCAGGAAATGTCTACTAGATCGATGAATAGATTGGTAGATAGCCCTCTGGTATCTACCAATCTATTCATCTAAATATAAACAATTGTTAAATTGTCGCCTTTCTCAATTTAATTAATTTTTAGAATAGATGCTTTGAAAGCAGAAAATAGGAGGATTTAAAGGAAAAAATTTTTAATATTCTCAAATTCTTCAAGTCCACCCGACCCAAATTAAAACTACTATTATGGTAGGAGAGAGAGAATAATTAATATTTGTTATCAACAGTTAGTATTAATTGATAATAATGTATAACATTTTGAATAGCAAAATGATTATATTTATTGCCCACAAATTAAATAGGAATCAAGAGAACTTTGTATAAATAAGTACACGATTAAATACAAATTAATATCCTCCCAGATCATCATAAACTTTGAAAATTATGAATGACCAAGATAAAACTAAAAAGGAATTGATTCAGGAATTGATTGCTCTGCGCCAAAGTGTTAGTGAACTAAAAACAGCAAATTCAAGTTGCATTTTAAATGAGCAAGAGTTAAATATGATCATTGAAGACCGCACTGCAGCACTCAAAGAATCAAACGATCGGTTAGTGCAAGAAATTGTTAAACACCAGCAAGCAGAAACAGCTCTGAAAGCAGCTCAAGAGCAATTACAAACAGTTTTGGCAGCAGTACCTGGTACAGTATCTTGGGTGAGTTCGGATTTACACTACATAGAAGTCAATCAGCAGTTAGCTGAGATGTTTGGTATGCCCAGAGAAGAATTTGCGGGTAAAAATATTGGTTTTTTAGGCGCAAGTTCTGAGTTTAATGACTTTCTACAAGAATTTTTTGAAAGTTCAAATTTAGAAACAAGTCGTGAAATTACATCAATAGTTCATGGACAACCTCGCAACTATTTGGTTGTCGCAGAAAAGTACAACAAAAACCAAGCTGCTTTTGTGGTAGGTATTGATATTACAGAACGCAAACAAGCAGAAAATGACCTAATAAATGCTAAAGAACAGTTACAAACAGTATTAGCAGCAGTACCAGGTACAGTATCTTGGATTAGTTCGGATTTATGTTATATAGAAGTTAATCAAAAGTTAGCTGATATTTTTAGTATGCCCAGAAAAGAATTTATGGGTAAAAACATTGGTTTTTTAGGCATAAGTTCTGAATTCAATAAATTTGTTGATAAATTTTTTGCTAGTTCTGAGTCTGAAATCACAGGTGAAATAGTATCACAAATTCATGGAGAACCTCGAAATTATTTGATTGTAGCAGAAAAATACAATCAAAATCAAGCTGCATTTGTGGTAGGTATTGATATTACCGAACGCAAACAAGCAGAACAAAATCTTTTAGCAGCTAAAGAAAAACTAGAAACAGTATTAGAAGCAGTTCCAGGAATGGTTTCATGGATTAATTCAGACTTAACCTATATTGAAGTAAATCAACAATTAGCTGATATCTTTAAACGATCGAGAACAGATTTTGTCGGTAAAGATATTGGTTTTATAGATAAAAGCTCTGAATTTAATACCTTAATTAAAGAATTTTTTGCAAGTTCTCAGCAGGAAATAACTTCTGAGATTATTTCAAATTACCAAAATCAAACCAAAAATCACTTAATTGTTGCTCGCAAATATGATCGAAATCAAGCTGCTTTTGTGGTAGGTATTGATATTACCGAACGCAGACAAGCTGAATCAGACCTTGGAGCAACTAAAGAACAGTTAGGAGCTGTTTTAGAAGCAGTTCCAGGAATTGTCTCTTGGATCAGCTCAGATTTACATTACTTGGGAGTTAATAAACACTTAGCACAAACTTACAATTTACCAAAAGAAGCTTTTATTGGCCAAAATATTGGCTTTCTGAAAGCCAGCGAAGAATTTAGTGAATTTATGCGCCAATTTTTTGCCAGTCACGCTCGGGATGACTGTCGAGAAGTATCTGCTTATGCGAATGGTGTTGCTCGGAATTATTTAATTGTTTCCCAAAAATATGCTGAAGGTAAAGCTGCTTTTGCTGTAGGTATTGATATTACCGAACGCAAAGATGCAGAAGCAGCACTCAAACAAGCAGAAGAGAAATATCGTACCATCTTTGAAAATGCCGTCGAGGGAATTTTCCAAGCAACTCCCGATGGTTACTTCATAAGTGTTAACCCCGCATTAGCTAGAATTTATGGCTATGAATCTCCTGAAGAGATGATTACTAACCTTACTTCCTTACAACATCGACTTTACGGTAATCAAGAAAGCCGCTATCAACTTATGCAAATACTACGGGAGCATGATGTTGTAGTTAACTTTCAGTCACAAGTTTATCGCCGAGATAGTAGTCTGATCTGGACTTCTGAAAATGCCAGAGCTGTACGAGACCGAGATGGTAATTTAATTCGTTACGAAGGAACTGTTGAAGATATTACAGCACGTAAACAAGCACAAGAAGCATTGCAAAGAGCTAATCAGCAGTTAGAAACAAAAGTGGAGGAACGTACTGCTGCTCTCAAAGAATCAAATCGTTTGTTAATGATGGAAGTTACAGAGCGTCAACGAGTAGAAACCGCCTTACGAAAATCAGAAGCGGAACTGCGGGTTTTGTTTGAGGCAATGACTGATGTAATTACTGTCTTCGATGCTAAAGGTAGATATGTCAAAATCTTATCTACTAATTCAGAAGTGTTATATAGTCCCATCAATGAATTGATTGGTAAAAGTGTTTATGAAGTTTTGCCTCCTCAACAAGCAAACCTATTTATGATTAATATTCAGCGGGTGCTGAATACACATGAAACTGTTAATTTAGAATATAGTCTGCTTGTAAATCCACAGAACGGCAATATTCAAAAGCCTAACTCTCTATGGGGAATTTCATGCAAAGTTCCTAATTACAAATCTTCTGATTTGCCTCCCTATCCCTATTCTCCTCTTCCTAATCCTAATGAAATTTGGTTTACTGCTAACATTTCACCATTACCAGATAACTGTGTGATTTGGGTAGCGCGTAATATTACAGAACGCAAACGGGTGCTAGATGCACTACAGCGAGCTGAAGAAAAATATCGTAGCATTTTTGAAAATACTGCAGAAGGTATATTTCAAACTTCCCCAGAAGGATATTTCATTAGTGCAAATCCAGCTTTAGCGAAGATGTATGGTTGTTCCTCGGAAGCAGAGTTGAAAAATCAAATGACTGACATTGCCCAACAACTGTATGTTAATCCAAATCGTCGCTCTGAGTTTATTGCTGCCCTTGACAAAGATGGTTCTATATCATCCTTTGAATCAGAAGCTTATCGTGTTGATGGTACTATAATCTGGATTTCTGAAAATGCTCGTGTAGTTCGTAATTTTGAGGGAGAAATACTTTATTATGAAGGTACAATTCAAGATATTACAAAACGTAAGCATGTAGAGAGTGCACTACGATTAGAACAAGAAAAATCTGACCGTTTATTGTTGAATATTTTGCCTGCGAAGATTGCTGAAAAATTAAAACAAAATCAACATCCAATTGCTAAACGGTTTGAAAATGTAACTATTTTGTTTGCTGATATTGTCGATTTTACTGGTTTTTCAGCTCGGATATCTCCTAATCAATTAGTTGATCTGCTCAATCGAATTTTCTCAGCTTTCGATCAATTGACTGAACAACATGATTTAGAAAAAATTAAAACTATTGGGGATTCTTATATGGTCGTTGGTGGTCTACCCGCAGCTAGAGACGATCATGCAGAAGCGATCGCTGAAATGGCAATAGATATGCAGCAGGCCATTACTAAATTTTTAAATGACTTGGGAAAACCTTTCCAAATTCGGATTGGTGTTAATACTGGAACTGTTGTAGCAGGAGTAATTGGTACTAAAAAGTTTATTTATGATTTGTGGGGTGATACAGTTAATGTGGCATCTCGAATGGAAGCAAGTGGAATACCTGGAAAAATTCAAGTTACTGAAGCTACTTATCAAGTTTTAAAAGATAAATATTTATTAGAACCACGGGGAAATATTTCAGTTAGAGGTAGAGGAGAAATGATTACTTATTGGCTTCAAGGTAGAAGGGAAAATAGTGAAAAAAATTTGCTCTTTTCGCACAAAAATCATTTGCTTGAGGGTCGAGTAGACTAATATCATGTCCAGTTGAATACTGACAAATGAAGTGGCAAATTAGAAGAACTGGTAGACTTACCTGGTATTTAGAGCAAAGAACGTTTTGGTATTCCTTGCTATAGTAGTGGTGGATGGTGGCTAAAATGCTCACCATACCTTTACCAAAATCATGAAATGCACCACTACCAACCAAATCAATTTAGACCAAACTAGAGATTTATACAAAAGAAAAATCACTGCTATTCAAATCCATATCTACAACATTATTGACAATACCAATCAAATCATCATTATTGTAAATAGCAGTTCCTTTTGGCAATCCAGGAACATTTTCTTCTAATGTATAGTCACCACTACTTCCAGATAGTTGAATTCGATCGCCTTGACCACTATTGAAAGTATCAATCCGAGCATAATCGTTGACACCATTTCCAGTGTAGTAAACTTGACTACTATCGCCTAAGATAAATAGATCGGCATCAGCATTGCCCCGCAAAATATCTATCTCATTATAACCAGGTTGAGCAGAAGTTATGTCTACTCCTGTAAGAGTATCCATACCTCTTCCACCATTGAGGATATCGTTACCAGAACCACCATTGAGGATATCGTTACCAGAACCACCATTAATTTCGTCATTTCCACTGTCGCCATTGAGCAGATCGTCACCTTTCCGTCCAATAATTAAATCATTGCCACCTTCACCGTAGATCGCATCATTATCTACTGTGCCACGTAGATTATCGTTGTTGTCACTTCCATAGATAGTATTGAAGTTATCTGGTTCAGTGGGAGTCTCATCCACATTACTTACATTAATAGTTAACTGTTGCTCGAAACTTTCACCCCCAGCATCAGTAGTTCGCACAGTAATATTATGATTCGCATCACTTTCAAAATCCAACCCAGAACCATCAGCAACGACTATTTGGTCTCCATCTAAACCAAAACGACCATTAGCATCATCTAACAATTCATAGGTGTGAGTATCCCCAGCATCAGGGTCAGAAGTAGTTAAGTTACCTACCACTGTATTATTGCCACTATTTTCAGCAATGGTATTGTTATCTATTTCTACTGCGGTGGGGGCGCTATTGGTGGGAGTAGATGGAGGTAAGTTGTCGCTCACTACATCTTGTTTGACGTTTTCGGAACCAACAGTAACTTGATAAGTAGCTGTATCATCTGCCTGACCATCCCCATCGAGATCCCCAGAGAAGGTAACATCGTAAGTCGCATTTGGACTTACATCTAAACTATAACCACCTGCATCCCAAGTAGTAGTTGTGAAAGTATTAGCACTATTGGCAGTATCAACTGCTGTAACTGTTATGCCGCCTATTCCTTCACCAACTGTATAGAAATCGTCATCAATGACTGCATCAGTGTAAGCAACACCTGTGATAAATGGACCATCGTTATTACGGCCAAACTTTTGGGTAGTCATCACTACATCAGTGTAAGTTGTCCCGTTCCAAGTATACGTCGTTGCTTGTAATGAAGAAATTCCGATTGCCTCAAAGCTAGCATTCATAAGATTTTCACGATGACCTGGACTTATGAATAGATCTTTGTGGTTTTCCTCCACAAGACCGGTGAAGTCGGAAATACCGGAAGCTAGTGGTGAATCAAAACTGATATTTTCCCCAGCACCAAACCATTGGTACCCCGCATTCGTCATACGTTCCCAGAATTGTGTACCATTTTCTCCTGTGTGGCTAAATTCGTTGTTATCTAGCATCCATTGACTGTGTTCGTTAGCAGCAGTATTGAGGTTGAGATTAAATGCTAGAGGTTGTTTGGCATCAGTGGAGATTGTATCTTGTGCGAGTCCTTCATTTAGATCAATATTATAGTGATCTGCTTCTGCAGCAGGGTCTTGGCGACCTCTGTTGATCAATTCGAGCATATATTGGTCTTGGGCGGAAGGAAGTGTAGTAGCCATAGTTTGTTGTGTTGTAAATTTAAAGGACAGTAGTTGAAAAATAGGGATGATTTCCCTTGTAAATTCAGGTTTTTAGTAATTAAATATTGCTCGAAAAATCAGCCAAATCATGTAGTTTAAATTCATAATTAATTGAAATAATTTAACTACTTGTTTTGTGTCTTAAGAACAATAAATTATTTAATTTTCTATCTAGATCTACATGGAACTTTGTAGAGTTACGGGAGCAATTTTGCAATATCAAAAAGTTAGTATATTTGTCTTAAGTCAAAACACTTCCCTTAATTTTTTTTAAGCTAAAAATCGTATTTTTAGCGATATTACCGTCGGATATCCTTAAGGATATTGTTAGTCTTTCTATTTAATGAACACAAAAAAAATATTAATAAAAAAAAGTAATTACTTCTAATGAGGTTGCACTCAAAAAAGGAGTAATTACTTAAGGTAGGATATTTAATTGAAAATAACTAGGATTAGGATAAAAATTAAATCAGTAAAATTTCAAGGAAAGTCAAGTTGAAAAAGAGAAAAAATAGTAGTTTTATAAATCAGATAAAAGCTTAAATCACCATTCCCTCTCCTATAGGATTAACCCTTTCCTAATTAACATCCTAGAAAATACTTACATTTTTACTTCCAAAGCTCTCAATTTTAGGAACTCAGTATTAACTCCAGACTCACGAGTTAAAGCTATTTTGCCTGTCCTAGCAATTTCACGGATACCATATTTAGCAAGCATTTGGACAATGGCAACCATTTTTCCTGGGTCTCCTACTACTTCAATAGTTAATGAGTCGTCACCTAAGTCTACTACCCGCGCCCGAAAAATATTTGCAATTTCAACCACTTCCGATCGCATATTTGTAGTAGCATTAATCTTGAGTAACATTAACTCTCGTTCCACACAGGGAATAGCAGTAATATCTTGTACTTTCAAAACATTAATCAACTTATATAGTTGTTTGGTCAACTGTTCGATCACATGGTCGTCCCCAGGCACCACCATTGTAATTCGAGAAACACCAGATTGTTCTGCTGGGCCAACCGCCAGACTTTCAATATTAAAACCACGACGGGCAAATAAACCAGCAATGCGGGTCAAAACTCCCGCTTCGTCTTCAACTAAAACAGAAAGAGTATGTTTCATTCTCTAATTCAGTAGCTATCTTGGCCAACCTATAGCGCTACGCGTAAGTCAGATAGGGGAGCCGTCGGATTGGCGACGTACAGAAGTCAGAAGTAATCCCTGACTAACTTTGATCATTTATCAAAATAATATGGGTCGCTCAACCCCGCCTTTTAAGGCGAAATATTTTTGGAGCGGGACTTAAATTCCCGTTACAAAAATAACTTCTGACTGTCTTGAGTGTGTCTTACATTCTGAGGGGACCTCAGAATTACACACTCGCTTCTGACTTTTGACTTCTGACTTCGTTAAAAATGTCCGCTCCCTATTTGCGTAGTGCTATATTTGATATTTTGTTATTTTATACTTAAGTTTAGGTTTAATCGGGTTTTTATCCCACTAACAATTTGTACAACTTATGGCTGATGAAAGTTCAATAATTTTAGAGGTAAAGAGTAAGGGTGAATTTGTCAAGCAAATAAATCAGCGTTTGGATATCTGGATATCTGAGCAAATACCTGACCTATCGCGATCGCATATTCAAAAGTTAATATCCCAAGGTAATGTGAAAATAAATGACCAACTCTGCACCTCTAAAAAAGTAATAGTACAGCATGACGATCGGATTATTTTAACTATTCCCCCACCAGTACCTTTAGAAATAGAAGCTAATGATATTCCTCTGGATATTCTCTACGAAGATGATGCTTTATTAATTATCAACAAACCAGCAGGTTTAGTCGTACATCCAGCTCCCGGACATTCTGATGGTACTTTGGTGAATGCACTTTTAGCTCATTGTGATTCTTTGGCGGGTATTGGTGGAGTGCAACGACCGGGTATTGTACATCGCTTAGATAAGGATACGACCGGTGCAATAATGGTCGCGAAAACAGACCAAGCGTATCAACATTTGCAGGCACAATTACAGGCGAAAACTGCTAGAAGGGAATATTTAGGAGTAGTTTATGGTAGTCCGAAAACAGATAGTGGTAAAATAGATTTACCTATTGGTCGTCATCGGGTAGACCGCAAAAAGATGGCAGTGACACCAGTGGAAAGAGGCGGAAAAGTCGCCGTTACTCATTGGGAAGTTAAGGAACGTTTGGGAAATTTTTCTATGATGTTGTTTCGGTTAGAGACTGGCAGGACTCATCAAATTCGGGTTCACAGTGCTAAAATAGGGTATCCTATTGTGGGGGATACTATTTATGGAAAAGGTCGTTCGGTAGGAGTGAATTTAAATGGTCAAGCGCTTCATGCTTGGCGACTAGAGTTACAACATCCTATTTCTGGAGAGTTAATTTCAGCGATCGCTCCTTTACCAGAAGATTTTCTCACCTTGGTTGAGGTTTTGCGTAGACGTTCTGGATGAGAAATCAAAAGTCAAAAGTCAAAAGTTAGAAGTTAGAAGTTAGAAGTTAGAAGTTAGAACTCAGGAGTCAGTTATAATACTGTAGGTTGGGTTAAGCGGTAGCGCAACCCAACAGACAAAACGAGTTTGTTGAGTTTATCCTGCAGATAAGCTACGAAGAACGTTCCTCCACCCAACCAACAAAAAGCTAATTTTTTTAATTATGAAATAAGTTCAGGAGTAGAAAATTATGGATCGTGGAAAAATTGTCGCTATTATTACTGGAGCTATTTCTATCGCTTTGGCGATCGCCTATTTAATTATTGTACAACTACTAGATTTTAGAGGTAGTGAAATGATACCTGCTCCCACTTCAATATTACCTTTCGTATTTTAAAAAAAATATAGTCTTTTAGAAGTAGTGATATTAGTTCAGTACATCCTTTTAATTGTCAGGAGGTAAACTAAAAAATCACTACTTAATCTATAATTAAATTTAATTGTTTTTTTCAATAAAAATCATGCGAGTACGGATAGGAATTCCTGTAGTTTTAGAAATCCAACCTGCTATAAAATAATCTTCAGTTGCATTTTCAATTGTAATTTTTGAATGGTCATAAACTGGCACAGCAAAATTTTTAATAAATTCCTCTTTTGTCTCATCAATACTAACTAAAATAGCTTGACGAGCAATGCGCTCCATCTGCTTGATCGCCGTTTTAGCATCTTCAATTAGCAGTAATGCACTGAGGCAAAAAACAAAATCGTAGGAATTTGTCTCAATTTCCGGTAAAGCTGTTTCAATTCACTTGTTGATAGTTTTATCATTTTCTTTGTGGGTTTAATACCCCACCGTCAACGGGGGTGTTCAAAATTACTTGGGGGAGCGTAGACGCGGAGCGGCCCTTCGTTGACTATCCCCATGTAATTTTCCTCCTGTCTCCTGTCTCCTGTCTCCTGTCTCCTGTCTCCTTCTTCAAAGCCCCTTTTAGCTGCATATTCCAGCATCTGAGTAGAAATATCGATACCTGTATATTCAAAATTTCCCTGTAATAATTAACTAATAGCTCCTGTTCCACAAGCAATATCTAAAATACTCCCTTGACGATAATCGTGTAGTTGGAATATTTTAACTGCTTCATTTACATGTTGTACATTATACTGACTATTATTGAGCCAATCATCATCATACTTTGCCGCCAAATCGTCATAAAATTCTGTAGCATAAATTTTGTTTACCATAACTTACAATCCAAAATTGACTTAGCTCTATCATCCAGCATAGTAATAGTATAATAAATAGGCGAGCGTTGAACCTTAAATATTATTAAATATTCAACTATTACTTTAGCTTTTTTGTTCAATATAAATCATCCGAGTTCGGATAGGAATACCTGTAGTTGGAGAAGTCCAACCTAATATAAAATAATCTTCCATAGCATTGTCAATTGTAATTTTTGAATGCTCGTAAACTGGCACAACAAAATTTTTAATATATTGCTCTGTCGCTTCATCAATACTAATTAAAATAGCTTGACGAGCAATTCGATAAAGATGTTCAATTGTTGTTTGAGCATCTTCGACACAATGCAATGAACTTAAACAAAAAACAAAATCATAGGAATTTGTCTCAATTTCAGGTAAAGCCGTTTCTATTGGTTTATGAATAGTTTGATAACCTCTTTTAGTTGCATATTCCAGCATCTTAGCCAAAATATCAATACCTGTATATTCAAAATTTCCCTGCAATAATTGACTCAAAAAACCTGTACCACAACCAATATCTAAAATACTACCTTGATGGTAATTATATTGATGGAATATTTTAGCTGCCTCATGTGTTGTGCATTACATTTGGGGTCTTTGACTACATCATCATAGTTGGCAGCAAAATCATCATAAAATTCTTCAGCAGAAATTTTATTTACCATAATTTATAGTTCAAAATTGATTTATTTTTACTATCCCGCACTCCGTTAGGAGGCTAACTGATAACTGAAATTACTTTAGTTTTTTTGTTCAATATAAATCATCCGAGTTCTGATAGGAATACCTGTAGTTGGAGAAGTCCAACCTAATATAAAATAATCTTCAATAGCATTTTCAATTGTAATTTTTGAATGGTCGTAAACTGGCACAACAACGTTTTTAATAAATTCCTCCGTTGTCTCATCAATACTAATCAAAATAGCTTGACGAGCTATTCGAGTAATATGCTCGATTGCTGTTTGAGAATCTTCAACAAATAATAATGAACCCAGACAAAAAACAAAATCGTAGGAATTTGTATCAATTTCAGGTAAAGCTTTTTCAATTGATTTGTGGATAGTTTTATAACCTCTTTTAGCTGCATAATCTAGAATTTTACTAGAAATATCAATACCTGTATATTCAAAATTTCCCTGTAATAATTCACTTAGAAAACCTGTGCCACAACCAATATCTAAAATACTACCTTGATGGTAATTATATTGATGGAATATTTTAGCTGCCTCATGAATGTGTTGTACATTACACTTAGGGTCTTTTAGCACATCGTCATAGTTAGCAGCAAGTTCATCGTAAAATTCTTCAGCAGAAATTTTATTTACCATAATTTATAGTTCAAAATTTATTTATATTTACCATCCTATATAGTATGATAAATAGGCTATATTAAATGTCAAACCTTAATTAAACCATTACCTTAGTTTTTTTGCTCAATATAAATCATCCGAGTTCGGATAGGAATACCTGTAGTTGGAGAAGTCCAACCTAATATAAAATAATCTTCAATCGCATTTTCAATTACTATTTTTGAATGGTCGTAAACTGGCACAACAACGTTTTTAATAAATTCCTCAGTTGCCTCATCTAAGCTGATTATAATATTTTTACGAGCAATGCGATAAATATGCTTAATTGCTGTTGCAGCATCTTCAACAAAATACAATGAACCCAAACAAAAAACAAAATCATACGACTGAGAATCAATTTCAGCTAAAGCAGTTTCTATCGGTTTATGAATAGTTTTATAACCTCTTTTAGCTGCATATTCTAGCATCTTAGCTGAAATATCAATCCTTGTATATTCAAAATCTCCCTGCAATAATTCACTTAGAAAACCTGTGCCACAACCTATATCTAAAACACTGCCTTGATGGTAATTGCGTTGTTGGAACATTTTAAGCGCTTCATTTACATACTGTACTTTAGACTTAGAGTCTTCGATCGCATCATCATAGTTATCAGCAAATTTATCATAAAATTCTTCGGCGGAAATTTTGTTCAGCATAATTTCTATTTCAAAATATAACTAGACTTACAAAAGTTTTAATTCTTAGACCACAATATAAACCTTCCATAGAACTTCTCCACAAGACTTGTATTTTTTACCGAAAAATTTTGGTCTAAACCCTCCTCTTTTAAGGGGATAAAAAGCTGTCGTTTGCTTCGCAACGCTGACGCGAAACGCGACAGCGGAACGGAGTTCTCTCTTCGGAGCTTCCTGTAAGGTGCAATGGGAAGGTCTCAGAGTCATATCCAATGGAGCAAGAGAAAAGAGAATTCCGTATTTTTGTAGCCTCCTTTTTGGGCTGCATAATCTAGCATATTAGCTGAAATATCAATCCCTATATATTCAAAATTTCCCTGCAATCATCCACTTAGAAACCCTGTTCCACAACCTATATCTAAAATCCTGTCTTGATGATAATTGTGTCAATGGAATATTTTGAAAGCTTCATTCAAATGCTGTGCATTACACTTACCCTTAAACACAACATCATCATAATATTTGATAGCATAATTGTCATAAAATTCTTCGGCGGAAATTTTGTTCAGCATAGTTTCTATTTCAATATTTACTGATACTTAATCTACCGATCCAACCCAACTTTAGTGAGAAAAAATATGACAAGAATACGACAGTTAAAAACTAAATATTACTGATAAATATTAGTTGCCTTAATCATATGATAAGCAACAAGTAACTGAGTCAAAGCCAAAGGATAACTCTGAAGCAGTTCCCCAGTTGTACCAACTAACTTACCAAGATCTGGATCTCCTTTCGGCGAACAAAAATCCCTTAAGTAAGGGGTATCCTGACATAAAATCATCTCTAACTCATTTACCTGTTCCTTAGTCGCATGACTATCAATTTCCAAAACATCCACTGGTTTACCCATATCCCGGTCTAACCCCAAGCGCACTGCTGGCTGAAAACTAGGGCTACCTTGGCCAATAATCTCTAGAAAATCTGGGTGAGGAATAGTTGGCCTAAGCACCAAGCGTACATGAAGTTGAGAGCTATTTTCATCATTTGAAGGAGGATAAAAAGTCACAACGACATCTGCCCACTTGCGTTGGGGACGAATAAAAGCCTCCGAATCTGGTTCCCGTTTTTCCATCTCTTTAAGAACCTGTTCTTCACTATATCCCCTCTTCATAGTATCCCGTTTTACTTTCCACTTCGCCCTTAAATCCTCTGGTGGTGCAAGGTACACCTTCACATCGTAACAATCTCTCGCCCCCCTAGTCGAATAACCCAATAGTCCTTCAACAATCACAAACTTGCTAGGCTTAATATATTCTGGCGGGTCAAATTTTCCCGTGGAGTGATTATAAATGGGCTTAAGAATTGCTTGTCCAGTACGCAGCAGAGTCAAATGTTGCTGCATTATATCAAGATGGTTACAATCTGGGTGTAGAGCTGTAATACCTATTTCCGCCCTTTGTTTGCGGTCATAGCGATGGTAGTCATCTGTACAAATCACAGTCACATTTTCTGGCCCTAAGACTTGAGCAATTCCTCTAGTCAAAGTAGTTTTACCCGCAGCGCTATCACCGACAATTCCTAGAATGATTGGACGATAATTCATAATTTCACTTCTCCCTACTACCGGACAACGGCTTACATAAAACAACTGGAAATTTCTAATTATTTCTCAATTTTACGATCTATTTGACACTAGCGATCGCTCTACTGAAGTGATAGGAAAAAATCTTTATCTAGAAAATTTCTCAACAACTATCCGACCAATTTTTAGAAATACTAAATAACAGGGAATAGGGAACAGTTAATATTAACAAGTAACTCAAGCCATCCAAAACACAGAATCCCAAATACAAAATTCTCAAATCATACCTAGAATCAGCAATGCCCAAAATTCCAATTAAAATCTTTCTTAATTCTTCAGGCAATAAACAGACTTCTACTAAATACTTCTTCAAACAATAATATAGTAGTCTAAGGAAAGGTTAGGATAGATCGACAGCTTAAAACTCAAACAATGTAAGATTTTTCCTTCTTCCTTCTTTCTTCTTCCTTCTTCCATACTATCAACTAATAGCAGCCTTCAAACTTCGACAAAACTGCCCTATCGCCTCCAAACCCTCATCCGGTGTCCCCTCTGCCAAACGCTTCACCACCGCACTACCAACAATAACCGCATCACTCCCCCAATTTTTTACTTGCACAGCGTGTTCCGGTTGAGAAATGCCAAAACCAACACCAATAGGTTTATCCGTCACCCCTCGCATTTCTACCAACAAATCTTCAACCCGGGTCTGTACTTGATTACGCATTCCCGTCACCCCAGTCACACTCACCAGATAAATAAACCCTTGAGACTGACGAGCGATCGCCTCTATTCTCTCTTTTGGGCTAGTAGGAGCCACCAACAAAGTCAACTCAACCCCAATATCCGCAGCAGGTTTCAACAAAATATCCGCCTCCTCCAACGGTAGATCCGGCACAACCAAACCCCTAGCACCAGCATCATAAACTTTTTTCAGGAAGCTCTCCACCCCTCGAGACAAAATCGGATTATAGTAAGTAAACAAAATAATTGGCGATCGCAACTTCTTGCTCGTCGTCTGCACCACCTCCAACACCGACTCCAAAGTAGTCCCCCGTTCCAAAGAACGAGTAGCAGCAGCCTGAATTACTGGACCATCAGCCAAAGGATCAGAATAGGGCACACCCAACTCAATCATATCGGCCCCACTATTATCCAATACCTCCAAAGCTTTGGCCGTAGTTTCCAAATCTGGATCGCCTGCCGTAATAAAAGGAATAAAAGCACACTGGCGACCATTTTCCGAATTGCGTAGAGATTCAAAGCGATGAGAAACTGAAATCATTTTTAATTTTCAATATTGGATAAATAATTTGTCAAAATAATTGGGTCGCGCAACCCCGCCTTTTAAGGCCAAATATTTTTGGAGGTTTGCTCAAATCCCCTACTTCCCCTCCTGGGAGGGGGAGGGGCGAGGGGTGGGTTAACTTCTGACTTCGTTAATCTGTTGCGGGTTTAATACCCTACCGTCGGGGGTACTTCAAATTGCTTGGGGTTTTCAACAATTAATAATTAATAATTAATAATTACCTCTCCTTGAAAAGAAGAGGATTGAAGCTTAAGGAAAATTTTTTCTTTTTTCCCTTTTAAAGGAGAAGCTTTAAACCTTAGTTATTTGGTAAGACACGAAATGGTCGGTCGTTGACTATCCATGAGCAATTTTTCCTTCTGCCTTCTGCCTTCTGCCTTCTGCCTTCTGCCTTCTTCAATTATTCCTGCTTATTCTGAGCTGCCCTTTCTTGCTCAACTTCTGCCTGCAACTGAGCCAACTCCTCTGGAGTCATTTCTTCCAGACGCTTTTGGATCACTGCTTCCTCATAATCCTTTAACTGTTGGTTATAGGTCATATTGCTATTACTAACCCGAAACAAATAGGTCAGTAGCCAGCCAACCAAGCCACCGACCAATACAGCTTGTGTCCAGATACCAGCATTTACACCACTGACTCCTACTACCTGCAATATTAAGTAAAGGATACCACCAGCAGCAAAAATACCGACACTTATTCCAATAGCCTCAATTCGTCGCATTAACCTTCAATTTGTCGCCGTCTGGGGCGAAAGTTCAAAAATGGGGACAAAACTAACATACCAGGGAAGAAGAAGAACATCAAGAAATACATAAAGCCTCGTTCAAAGGAACTAACAACATACCAACGCATATTCAAGTAAGCATAGACTATAGCTGGCATTACCAGAAGGTAAGTTCCTGCTAGGACTGCATAAATAATTAGGATTACCAGATTCCCGTCTAGTTCTAAGTTCATAAACAATATTTATTTAGAAATTGCAATAGTTAATCGTATTCTGTTTAATATATTATTGGTTGAATAGCTATTTTTCCCTCAACCCTCCAAATTATTGCATATTTTGGCAGGACTAAGTTTTTTGAGAAAAAAATTCTGAAGTTGAGTAAATCTCTAAATAGAAAACATCTGTAGATTTAGATATTGTCAGGTATTTAATTCGGTGAACCAGAAATCCTATCTATAATTTCAGGAATTTCAGGAGAATATCTGCCCCGGCCTCTTTAACTTCTTTTCCTCAAGAATGCTGTCCTAGTATATAGAAAACCTTAGCCCAGATGTGGGAGAGTATACCAAACCTTAACTTTAGTCCAGGCTTAACATTGATTCGGCCTGCCTTAAATACCTTTGTTCTCCCTTGTTGAGCAGCTTCTATTCCCAACTTCAACAAGAAGTCTCAATTTTTTTTTTCAAAAGACTTGCCAAAAATTTAATCATAATGTTTAAATAAAGGAATGAGCTTTTTATGCAAATGCAGTGAGTTCAACACTCGACATAAAAACGGGGGTGTGGCGGAATGGTAGACGCTACGGACTTAAAATCCGTTGACCTTAACAGTCGTGTGGGTTCAAGTCCCACCACCCCCATCTGCAAATGTCAATCAAACTTGGCCATCAAAAAAAAATCCAACCTAAAACCAAGCAAATCAAAGGCAAATTCTAAGTTTATTGTGCCTATGTGCTTAACAAAATGAAATGCCTGAGATTTACCCTTCACCTTTATTATGTATATATGCAGCAGTCGAAGGAAAGGTTAGGACTGTTCAAAAGTTTAAGGTAGTCCTGCATAGTCATGGTATACAGGAAAAAGGGCATTGCTGAGGGGTGGAATGAATATAAGTGGGGTGGGTATCCTGCCAAGGATTGAAAATATCAGGAACGGGAAAATATCAGGAATGGGCAAGATGCCCATTCCACTTCCACTTCCACAAAACTATTAAAATCCCAAGCGCATTTATGCAACGAATGTACGACCATTACAATGCAGCACCACCAAGTTTAAAACTCAGACAACATAAGACTTTTCCTTCTGTCCTAGGGCGTGTCATCAATTAAAGAGGTTGACATTAAAAGTATAGTATGCTTATGAAGAATAACTACAGGAATAATATGCTAAGGACTGCTCTAAATGACTAGACGTTATGGTTTGCGTGACGACCAATGGTGGCCTACTGATGATTTGTCAAGTGCTTGAAGAGTAGCGATCGCGGTAGCGTTGCGTAGCAATATCGCTCCGGGCAATTATTTTTCTTCCTCCTCTATTATACACAAACGATGCTACCGGACATGATATAACTCCTAACTCCTGACTCCTGAGGAAAAGTATTGAGACCGAAAATCAAAAAAGCCTGATAAATTTTAAGATTTACCAGACTTTCTTTTAGATTATTTATTTTTATGGCGGGAGGCGGATTTGAACCACCGACCTTCGGGTTATGCTTACCACCACAGCTTTCACTGCCTTAATTCTGAAACTATCAGAATTAGTTTGTAGTCTGGACTGTCCCTTTACCCTCAGCTTCTATCAAACTAGAACTGCTAGGGTACTTGCCAACCAGTCTCTACACCTTCTCCTTTAATTCGGAGCTTGGCTCGGGATTACCCCGCTAACGGTTTCCCCGAATTTGACAAGTAATCACATACAAATTTCTTCGTATGCCGCCCCTTACAAGGTATAACTTCAAGCTTAGTGACTAGCGGCGTCTATCTGTGCTTGTTTTGTTTGTCTTACCTTATAACTTGAGCCCGACGAGCTACCAGACTGCTCTATCCCGCGTCGTCTTTTATTAATATAACCATAACCTCATAAAAATTGCAACCCCTTACTCAAAATATTTTCAAAATTTTTTTCAGGGCTGTCCAATCACCGAATAATTAAGGTTTAAAGCCTCTCCTCATAAAGGAGAAACAAGAAAAAATTTTCATTATTAGTCAATCCTATCCGTTTTCAAGGAGAGGTAATTATTAATTATTAATTATTAATTGTTGAACTATACCATACACATTTCTCCAATTACTTCCAAACGCTTGACATTACTGAGAGACATATAGTTTTCCCCTAGAGTCTCAGCAATAGTTGGACTTATCCAACCCATCTGAGTTAACAAGTGAATAGCCACTGCATATTTCGCTCGTTTAGCACCATCATTAACTTTAATGGCCAAACCCATCCCTTCACCTACCCGACCAATACATTGCACTCCTTCGGCCCCAGACTTACTAACAATTTCTCCTGCCGTCAAGCGCATCAACTCTGTATCAAAACTTCCTTCTCCCCCTACCATTTCTGGATGATAGGTCATCGCCCTGACAATTCGTTCTAGATCCAAACTATCACCTGAAGCCAGTTTGGCGTACAAAGTTGCCATTTGACTCAGTTGCAGGAGATAAGTTGGAGCACCACAGTCATCACGAGCGCCAATAAATTCTGCTGCGGGCATTGCCAGCAACTCAGCGACTTTGCTAATAATCAACTGTTGAACTGGATGCTTCATTTGTAGGTAAGATTCCATAGGCCAATTTCTTTGCTGACAAACAGCCAGCATACCTGCGTGCTTACCAGAACAGTTATATTGCAAAGGACTATTTTTATTGGCAGGAGTTGGACATTGGAGTTTTGATGAGTCAATATCACAACGCCATAAAACGTTAAATACCTGTCTTGCTTGCTCTATTGTACCTTGATGGGAACTACAGATAATGGCCAAGTCTAAGTCAGTTAAGTCATAACGTTCTAGGGTGCCTGTAGTAGTAACTGCTAAAGCTTGAAATGGTTTGAGAGCTGAACGGACAAATGTGGCAGTATCTGCACCTCCGGCCACGGACAAAACCCGACCTCTATGGTCGCACACAGTGGCCTGAACTTGGTGAATTGATTCAAGGATACCTTCTCGGAGTAGTCTGACTTCTAGTTGCGAAGTTTGTGTTCTTTTTCCCCTTGTCATTTTTATTTATTGTTTTGGGCAAGTTGAGTATTCATCAAGTACATTAATTTAACTGTATTTTTGAAGACTATCTATCAATTTAATCTTAATAAGTCTCAACTGATTCTCTTATACTAAACTAAGTTATGCTCATCAATATTTCTTCCTTAAAAGTACGAGTATTTTTAGTCATGTCAGCTAAGATAATCGTCTTAAGAGAGTCTTTGTTAAATGAATATTAAATCACGTAGGGTGCGTTACGTGAAACTAACGCACCATCCCACAGCACCCGGTGTGTGAGGTGTAAAACCGAGCATTATTCCATCAGTGGTAAGCGTGCCGTCACATACCCTACTTAATCTTTTGTTTACAAATAGTTTCTAAATATAAACTATTTAAGTACAATTCCGTATGAGATTATTGTATAGAATAGTGTAATGTAGCAGATATTTTAGAAAAATAGTTAAGCATATAATCTGAGAATGAGTCAGGTAAAAATAACTGTAATTACTTGACTACCTAAATCAAAATTACTATGATTTTTTGTAACTATTTTGGGTTAATTTTAGATCGAAACCCAGATTATTCCACCGAGACAAATTATTAATAGCAAACTATAAAAAGTTTTGTGTAATCTTTTGATAAGTGGCTGAACTTGATAGTTAACTATTAACTTATCTTTTGTAATTTCTTCTTGTGTTTTCAGCCATGTTTGCCCATCATACCAACCAGACTCTTCATAAAAAACAGTAGTACTAGCAAGACGCGATCGTATATAATTCCAACCTAAATAAAGTCGCAATAATACCAAAATTAGAATTAAGCTTGCACCTGCTGACCCACTCAGAAAAAACTTCATCAAATATTTCTCTGGGGGAAAACTTGCTGCTGCTACTGGGCCTGATACTAACCAACTCCAGAGCCAAACCCAGACTAACTTCTTTATATACTGAAGTCTTTCTAATGTTACCCAACAAAACAACCAGGAATTTTTGAGTTCTTCATATTCGTTGACTGGTTGTTGTTCTAGGGGAACTGGAGAGCTAGATATTATCTGTCTAGTCATAAATCAATTTTTCCTCACTTATATTTTATGCCAGTAAAGAGGTAGTTCATATTGACAGCTTGCTCCTAATTGAGCAATGATAAAGTATCTACTCTTTCTGCATGACTCCAAAATGCTTCTAAATTGTAGAATTCTCGTTCTTCGGGCTTCAATATGTGGACTATGACATCACCATAATCCATTAATATCCAAGAACTTTCGTTTTGGCCTTCTACTCCTAGAGGATAAAGTTCTATATCTTGTTCTACCTTTTGGGCGATCGCCTGAGATATAGCTCTGACTTGAACATTAGAGTAACCTGTGATAATTACAAAGTAGTCTGCTAAATAAGATACTTCTGATACTTTAATCACAACAATGTTATCTCCTTTACGGTGTAATGCTGCGTTAACTATTGTCGATGTCAATTCTAAGGTTCCATCGGATTCTGAATTTGCCTGACTTAATTCGGTTGACAAGGACTGAATATGGGGGTAATTCGACATTAAATTATCTGTTTCCTTTTTTTTATATGTTCTGTTTTGGATATTTCTGTTGACTAATTTTTAGCCTTTATATTAGTCATAATCTGATTAATTTTATTGCTGCTTAATTTTTTGTTCATTCTCGGGTTTTTGGGCCTTTTTTAAGAGCCAATTTCTAGTTAATATAATTTTTGGGTGAATCAAACAATTAGTAGCTAGCAAGTGCTTTATAGTATAATCGCAGGTTAACCAAACTGCTTGGTAGAGATTTTCCTTACTAAGTTGCCTCAAATGCTGTAACTCTGGATTTTCACCTCTACCTGGTTCTAAAGTATCTGCGAGGAAAATTATGTAACTTAGCTGATTCATAGCTCGCTCTCCTAATGTATGATTAGTTATCGCTGCTAAAATCTCCTGATCCTTGATACCAAACTCTTTTTTGGCCACAATTCACTTACATTAGCATGAAGCAAATGAGAAGAGACTTCTGATACTAAATCTATTTCTAAACCCTCTGACTTAGAAATTTGTAATAATAGGGGAGAAAAATATTTAGCAAGATCGTGCATCAATGTTGCTAGTTGATCTTTCTCCTAGTTTATAGTATAATAGTTTGCTATATACTGTGCCATTTTTTATACTCTAAGAATATGTTTGAGCCTAGAGACTGAAACATGAACGGAAAGCCATGTTAATACCAGCGCTGTTTCATTCTAACACTGTGCCATTTTATGTATTGACGAAACCACGTTACAGGTTTAGGAAATGTATCTTCGCTGTCTGAAAATCAATAAATTCATTGTCAAAATCTAGAATGAAATGACCCTGATGTTAATACTTTGTCTTTAAGTTGAACCAAATCTAATTTTTCCTATTTTGGAATTGACAATTCCTCATATTTCATAACAATTATTTTGACTTCACACTGATGATTTTGATAAGAGTTTGTGATTTTCTTAAAGTATAAATTTATCAGATTTTTACCTAAGAGACAACAACAGGGAAAAACAATTATAACGTTTCGACAGGTTTTTAGTATTTGTTTGTAAGCATTTCCTGCGGAATGCTGCGTAAACAGCTATTAGCAGTCAGTTATTCCCTGGGTCAGGACTACGTTAACAGCAATTAGTAATGAATAATTAGTTCTAAGGTTTAGTCAGGAGAGTTTGACAGTAAATTTTATTATTTCTCAATTTCAAAGGTTGCTTTTACGGGGACTCAAAATCAATAGCTCATAGCTGACCGCTGAATGCTTATATTTGTTTTTGGTTAAATTATCAAAATTAACTGACTTATAAACCCCTAGTTCTCCAAATTGAAAAGTTATAATTTTTTGAATAAATATTTATTTACTAACTCGCTATTTAAAATAGTTTAGTTATACAGAGGTTTTACTAAAGCCTAAGATATATCAAGACTTAACTATAACCTCTTTCAAACTAAACAATAAAAATTTTTAGATTTAAAGTATAGCTTTCTATACTAAACTAAATTATCTTTTTAAAGATATACTAGCAATTATTAGTACCTGATTTTGCTAGAATAATCTCAATTGACAGTTAAGAAATTCTTAACAGATTCGTATTAACCGCAAGTCTGAAACACAGAAATATGCAGTCTTCAGAGCCGTCAGCCCCAATATCACAATCTGAGGAGATAGATATTCACTCAGCCTCCTTGCAAACCAAGTTTGTAGTTGAATTCTGGGGTGTACGAGGTAGTATACCTACCCCTGGTAGTAGTACAGTTCGCTATGGTGGTAATACCTCCTGTGTAGAAATGCGCGTAGGGGAAAAACGTTTAATTTTTGATGGAGGTACAGGTTTAAGAGTACTGGGTTTAAACCTAATGAAGCAAATGCCAGTGGAAGCTCATATATTCTTTAGTCATACTCACTGGGACCATATTCAAGGATTCCCATTTTTTATCCCTGCATTTATGCCTGTCAATAAGTTTCACATACATGGAGCAATCGCACCTGATGGGACTACAATTAAGGAATGTTTAGCCGATCAAATGGTCAATCCTAACTTTCCTATTCCTTTACAGGTAATGGGTTCTGAGATGAAGTTTTATGACTTTAGCACTGGAGATGTAATTAAGGTTGATGATATTGAGATTGAAACAGCTCCTCTAAATCATCCAAATTTTGCCATTGGATATAGAGTTTGTTGGCAGGGTAAAACTGTAGTTTATTGTCCAGATACAGAACATTATGAAGATCGTTTTGATGAAAATGTGCTTCATCTAGCTCGTAAAGCTGATTTGCTGATTTATGATGCTACCTACACAAATGAAGAATACTATAATCCTGAATCTCCTAAAATTGGTTGGGGACATTCTACTTGGGAAGTAGGTGTGGAAATAGCAAAAAAAGCAGGAGTCAAACAAATAGTTATGTTTCAACATGACCCTTCTCATCATGATAATTTATTGGATGAAGTTCAAGTTGCTCTCCAGTCAGTATTTCCCAATGGGTTAGTAGCAAAAGAAGGTATGACTATTCCGATTCTGTGAAAAGCGTTTAGCACCTCAGCAGTTCAGCGGTTCGCTTGGCGCGGAAAGCGGAGCATTCCGGAAGGGGAAGGGAATGAATAACCCAAGCTTTGAGATACCATTATCTATATACTACCTTTTTAGCCTGATAGCTGATAGCTAGTTAAAGTAACAAAAAATAATGAAGTATTTAGCACAGAGATTATATTAATGCCAATATCTAATCTCAGAAATAAAGGTAGACGACGACCATCTATTTTTTTACTCTTACTACTCATATTTTTATGCAGTGCAAGTTGTGGTTTGGTTATGGCAAAAATTTCTACTGCAACAGATATTTCACAAATTGAGCCTCAACTAATGAGTAATGTTGATGTGGTTCCCAAACGTCACCAATTAGGACTGTCATTATATTTAGAGAATTGTACTACTTGTCATATTCCAGTACCACCTCAAGTCCTTCCCACAGAAAGTTGGAAAATAATTATAGAGGATTATCAACACTACGGTATACAACTCCCTACTCTTGTAGATCCACCTCGTCAACTTATTTGGAATTACCTACAAGTATCTTCTCGTATCAAATCACAGCAAGAGGAAAGAATACCTTACAGAATTTCTAGTTCTCGTTATTTCAAAGCGCTTCATCCAAGAGTAGAACTTCCTCAAAATTTGAATATCAAGGGTTGTGTTTCTTGTCATCCTAGCGCTGCAAAATTTGACTTTCGGACTCTAAATGCAGAATGGCCTGAATAAAGTCAAAAGTCAAAAGTTAGAAGTTAGAAATTGTTTTTGTAAGAGGAATTTTGAGCAACCCTCCAAAAACATTTCGCCAATCAAGGTATGGTTTTAGACCCAGTTATTTTGATAACATTTAAGTCAAAATTTAAAACTAATGGAAGTAGTAGGAAGATAAGTTTAAAAACAATAAAAAAAACTACCTCAAGGCAAATACATCTAACATTATATATCTTTTTTTTATAAGATTAATAAATATAATTATTCAAAAGTTTTACCGAAATATTTAAGTTATAAAGCCTCTACATTCATGGAGAAAAAAAACAGACAATTCTCCTATTATAGAAGAGTTATCTATTAATTATTAAATTATTGAACTGTCCCTAGATACTACATTTTGCAGTAAAGAATGTAGGATATTGACATCTAGAATAATAAAGAATATGATGTGTTTGAGATATACATAAATACAAGCTTTTACCTATATTTTTGACCACTCTTGTGTAATTATTCATACAGGTATGGGTGGTAATTTTAGTGAAGCTGAAGTAATACTTAGTCGCACAAGAGATCCCAATTTATGTAATTGGTATCAGTTATCGTTTAAGGAATTCAAAATAAGGATTAAGAAGCACAATGAATGATGAAGAAAAACTAAAAGGCACTAGATGCCATGTCTTTGAAGATCGCGACTTAAAAGTAAAAGTTTCTTTGAATAAGGAGCTAAGTAGTGAAGATGGTAAACACAAACAGCCTACTCTAGTTAAACTTGACCAGGAAGGAGAAAATACATGGTACTTTGATTACGTGGTCTTCTTATACGAAGGTTCGTATATCTCATTTACTATTACATCGAAAGGTCCTTGTGGATATGGTTTTAAAATATTTACAATAAAAAATAGGATAGTCAATAGACTCTATGTTGGTAATGAAGGTAATGGGCAGGAATTAACAGTCCCAATCAATAAATACAACAATGAAGGAGATCCTATTAGAGTTAAAGATTTTCAGTACTTGGATAACCAGATAAATAGCAATGTTTTAAGAAACCACTTGGTTAATATTGTCACATGGCCTATTTATGGCTATGAAAAAGATAATTATAAATATCGTCCAGGACTTTCTCCGGTCAGGCTCGGAAGTTCTAATTCACAGCAAAAATCTACAATTATCAGTAACATAATAGAGGATAGGGACAAATTAAATTTGATCACCAATGGCTCTATCCATATGTTTTTCTACGTACTCAAAGAAGAGGAAAATATCGAAGAGATATGTGAGATCGTAGATGAATCTGAAGATAAAACTGCTTAAGGTTTTTCGTGAAGGAAAAAGTTTATCCCATTTCGTATATAAATAAACTGGTCGTGTTACCAGCAAATTTGACTTTTGAGACGTAATTCATTTGATGATTAGTATTGATTGAGCTAAATTCATCATATTTGTATTAACGGAATTATTAAGGAGAAAAATCTAAAATGACACAAGACGATCAGACTAAATTAAATTCACCTCCATCTGACTCTATGGCAGCACTAGCAACAAATACAGACCAAGACAAAGATACAACACAAGATCCAGGACCAATTACACCAGAGCAAATTATTCAATTCCTTCAAAAATTACTTGAACTTATCCAACCTGCAACAGCTGCACTACCAGGAGAAATTATTAAATTTCTTAAACAAGTACTTGAAGAAGTTATTCAACCTACAGCAACTCAATTTCAATTGGCAGCAGCTCAATCAGTTGAACAAATTACACCTGGAGTAATTAAACATTTTTTCCAAGATTTAATTGACGATCAGAAGGTAGATTTATACAGAAGATTGCAATTAAAAAAGGCTCTTACTGTTAGCAAAATTCAGTCTCAGGATGAAGATTGGGTTATATCAAAAGCATTCAAGGAAGCTATTTATTGGAAGCTTGATGATTCTGATGATACTGAAAATACTTATCATCCTAATTGGATTGTACCCAGAAAAAATGGATTCTTCACAGTAGATGCCGAAACAAGTCTTGTAGCTCATCAAGTAGGAAAATTTGTTTCCAAGGGAAGTGGTAATCAAGAACTCAGTTTATTTGGTGGTTTAGATTCAGATTTAGAAGGTGAATTTTCTGGAGAGATCGAACTAAGTGCAAAAAGTAAGACCTACCTGCTTGCAGAGTATACAATACCAAAATTGATTCTATCTCTAGACTGGGAAAATATTGAACTGGACCCTAACTTCAAGAAAAAGGTTGATAAAATTTTAATAGATGATGAGTGGTCTAGCTTTGTAAAATTAAATTATCTTTTGAACAAATATGGTTACTTTGTCCCATTGAAATTTACGATCGGGGGTAAGATATCTGCGCAAAGTGAGGTGAATTCAAAGATTGATTCTAATTCCCAACAATTTGCATCCTTTCAATCTTCCTTTGCATCTAAAATAAATCTCTTCGGCAGCTCTGAAAGTGAAGCGAGTGGTGAATTAAAAGGTAAGATGGAAGCTAAGCAAGAAGCCTCTGGTGAAATGGATATGGAGTTGGAATACTACGGTGGTCTCGGATCGGCAATAACAAATCCTATTGGATGGATGATGTCTTTGAACTCTTACAAGACATGGACAGTCATTAAATATTCTGAGCTTGTTCCTATCATCTGCTTTTTTGATGAAAAGTTGAGAAATAAGGCGATTCGTGCATTTATGCGTTATTCATATTATCCAGACACTAATAAACCGTTGTTACTAAATGGCATTTCTTATGCTAGTCTGGCTATAGAATTAATTAGTCAAAGGAGCTTCTTAGAAGAATCACAGGAATCAGAAGAATCAGGAAAGAAAGTTACTGTAATAGGACGGAGCAAGAAATTTAAGCGATTATTTTCATTTAGTAAGATTAAGTCTTAACAATTTGGAGAACACACATTCCTCTAAACAATCAATACAGTCTGCTAGTTCGGTTTGTCTTAAAGGGGGTGTACTGGACCTTTAAGTTTTCCTGTATTCCCAAACTCCTCAAAGCTTGATTCCAGTAGAATTGTCTTGTGCCATGACTATGCCTCAGAACCTACATCCTGTACTTCTAATATAATACACTGAGAATAGACAAGTGGCGGGGAAATTACCTGAATGTTTTGAGTCTAAATACTCATTTTCCTGCTAATTATCGCCTTAAGTAATGTTGGGGTGTCGGTGAGCTTCGTTCACTGACACCCCTAATTTTTCTGATCGTAACACCTATCCCCAATTGGCCGTGGTTTTAGACCAGTGAATTTTTGATAAAATAATTGATACCCATTTTTTAACAACCAAATAGTTCTAAACTGACTAAACTCAGACAAGAGGTATATTGACAAAATTAATAAAAAATGGTATGCAAAAAAACCATTTTGATAGTTAATAATTGGAATTTAACTTAAATAACAACTATGTTCAAAAAACTTCTCGGAGACCCCAACGCACGCAAACTCAAGAAATTTCAACCTTGGGTGACAGAGATTAATATTCTTGAAGAAGATATTCAACAACTTTCAGATGAAGAACTAAGGGCCAAAACAGGAGAATTTAGACAAGCTCTAGAAAAAGCAACATCGAAGGATGAAGAAAAAGAAATATTAGAAGAAATTCTACCAGAAGCTTTTGCTGTAGTCCGAGAAGCAGGAAAGCGAGTGCTAGGTATGCGACACTTTGATGTCCAACTGTTGGGGGGCATTATTTTGCATCAAGGCCAAATAGCAGAAATGAAAACAGGGGAGGGTAAAACCCTTGTAGCGACTCTACCAGCATATTTAAATGGCCTAGCAGGTAAAGGCGTCCATGTAATTACGGTTAACGACTACTTAGCCAGACGAGATGCGGAATGGATGGGACAAGTGCATCGGTTTCTGGGTTTAACTGTGGGGTTAATTCAACAGGGAATGACTCCAGAAGAACGGAAAAAAAATTATGCCTGCGACATTACTTATGCTACTAACAGTGAAGTTGGATTTGACTACTTGCGGGATAATATGGCGACTAGCATGGATGAAGTTGTACAACGTCCATTTAATTTTTGCACTATTGACGAAGTTGACTCTGTATTAGTAGATGAAGCACGGACTCCTCTGATTATTTCTGGGCAGGTAGAAAGACCTAGTGAAAAGTATATTAGAGCAGCAGAAATTGCAGCAGCTTTGGATAAAGAAAAAGAACATTATGAAATAGATGAAAAAGCTCGTAATGTGTTGTTAAGTGATGAGGGTTTTGCTCAAGCAGAACAGTTATTAGGAGTACAAGATTTATATAACCCGGAAGATCCTTGGGCACATTTTATATTTAATGCTTTGAAGGCAAAAGAATTATTTATTAAGGATGTTAACTATATTGTTCGTGATGAGGAAGTAGTTATTGTTGATGAATTTACAGGAAGAGTAATGCCTGGACGACGTTGGAGTGATGGTTTGCATCAGGCGATCGAGGCTAAAGAAAGGGTGGATATTCAGCCAGAAACTCAAACATTAGCAACTATTACTTATCAAAATTTCTTCTTACTTTATCCGAAATTATCGGGGATGACGGGAACGGCAAAAACAGAGGAAACGGAATTTGAGAAGATTTATAATCTGCAAGTGACAATTGTACCCACTAATAGACCAACTGGTAGAGCTGATTTATCAGATGTGGTTTATAAAACAGAAAAAGGGAAATGGCAAGCGATCGCTAATGAATGTGCGGAAATGCATACGGCAGGTCGCCCAGTTTTGGTGGGTACAACCAGTGTGGAAAAATCAGAGTTACTATCTAGGTTACTTGCTCAACTGAAAATTCCCCACCAGTTGCTGAATGCTAAACCAGAAAATGTGGAGCGAGAGTCAGAAATTGTGGCGCAAGCAGGGGGTAAGGGTACAGTTACTATTGCTACTAATATGGCAGGTCGAGGTACTGATATTATTTTGGGCGGAAATGCTGAGTATATGGCAAGGTTGAAAGTACGGGAGTATCTAATGCCGAGGGTTGTTAAACCGGAAGAAGATGATGGTATGGGTATGATGCGGGTACCAGGAGCTAAAAAGCAAAATTCAGCTAAAGGTTTTGGCGAACAGAAGAAGGTGAAAACCTGGAAAGTGTCGCCAGAAATTTTTCCAGTAAAGTTGTCGCCACAAACTGAAAAGATGTTGAAGGATACGGTAAGTTTTGCCGTGCAAGAGTGGGGAGAGAGAGCGTTACCTGAGTTGGTGGTGGAAGATAAGGTGGCGATCGCTGCGGAAAAAGCTCCTACTCAAGACCCGGTAATTCAAAAGTTACGGGAAGTGTACAATTTGATTCGCAAAGAATATGAAGGTTATACGGAGAAGGAACATGATAATGTAATAAGTCTGGGTGGGTTGCACGTTATTGGTACTGAGCGTCACGAGTCAAGGCGTATTGATAATCAGTTGCGAGGTAGAGCGGGACGACAAGGAGACCCTGGTTCGACAAGATTTTTCTTGAGTTTGGACGATAATTTATTACGGATTTTTGGTGGCGATCGTGTTGCTGGAATGATGCAAGCGTTTGGGGTTGAGGAAGATATGCCAATTGAATCTGGGTTGTTGACTCGTTCGTTGGAAGGTGCGCAGAAGAAGGTGGAAACTTATTATTATGATATGCGGAAGCAGGTGTTTGAGTATGATGAGGTGATGAATAATCAACGTCGGGCAATTTATGCGGAACGCCGACGGGTATTGGAAGGTAGGGATTTGAAGGAACAGGTGATTAAGTATGCGGAGCAAACTATGGATGATATTGTGGAGGCGTATATTAATCCTGAGTTGCCTTCGGAAGAGTGGGAGTTGGATAAGTTGGTAAGTAAGGTGAAGGAGTTTGTGTATCTGTTGGCAGATTTAACACCGGAACAGTTATTTGATTTGTCGATGGATGATATTAAGACTTTTATGCATGAGCAGGTAAGGAATGCTTATGATATTAAGGAAGCGCAGGTAAATCAGATTCGTGGTGGTTTGATGCGGGATGCGGAAAGGTTCTTTATTTTGCAGCAAATTGATACTTTATGGCGGGAGCATTTGCAGCAGATGGATGCGTTGCGGGAGTCTGTTGGTTTGCGGGGTTATGGTCAGAAAGATCCGTTGATTGAGTATAAGAGTGAGGGTTATGAGTTGTTTTTGGATATGATGACGGATATTCGTCGGAATGTGGTTTATTCTATGTTCCAGTTCCAGCCGCAACCTGCAGTGCAGACTACGGCGGCAGAGACAGTTTAGTTTTGATTAATGGATAATGGATAATTGATAATTATTATTGCTGCTAACTTTTGTACTAAATTGAAGACTTTTTGCATTCAAAAAGTTTGCTTGTTAATCAAAGTTTAAAATTTTCATCATTATCCATTATCAATTTGTTGAGAGAACCAATTTGTTAGCGATCGCGAGATTAAGAGTTCTGGGGAAGGTTCTTTGAATGTACCACGAAAGGTTAGTTTTTCCAGAGCATCGGGAGGAGGTTTAAAGCATTATTATATTAATGGAGAACCTGCCCAACCAGAATCCCAGGACTATATTCTGGAGCTGAATACTGCTGAACAATGGGTTTTACCAAATCCATTAGATCCCGGTACTGAGATTTGGACTTAGACTTTTTTTGACTTGGACTTAGATTGAGACTTACTCATTGGTACAGTTTTGCCATTGACAAATTAAAAAAATAAGCTATGATTCGGTAGTGTGGTAGAAGATTTATTGAAGATGAAAAAGTTAGTTGTTACTGTTTTGGCTACTTGTTTGTTACTGTTGACTACTGCTCTCCCAGCTTATGCTGATCGGGAAGAAGTGGCTATCCATTGGGAAAAATGTATAGTTGAATCGCAACTAACTGCATGTTATGAGAGATTAGAGATAGACCAAAAGGAGGACACAATCGAAATTGAGACAGATGGGTGGTTAGGAGGAGATCAACGAAAAGGTCTTTATTGGTTGGGGAGGATAGTGGATCAATGTTGGGAGAGTATAGAGGATGATGTTAGTAGTAAATATGAATGGAAGTGGAAAATTAAAGACGATAAATTGAAATTGAAATTAAAAAATAAAAATGATTGATCTGATCAAAGGATAAGGATAGCACATGCTGATGTTAGCATCACCCAACTCGTTAAACCATCATCGCAGCCCCATTTGCTGTAATGAATGTATGAGCAGCCTTTGAGCCAAACCAACTTCCCAACGGGTCTACCTGGTACACCTCCTGATACCCCTCTAGGTCTAAGTTTAACTGTCCAGGAACCCCTTCCCTACCCTTTGGTTTGGCCTGAAAACCCTTAGTCATTTTGTCCAAAAAGCAATTCCCCCAATTACGGCGTGGAGTTGTTTTTTTCTTTTTAGGAGTGTACCGCTTACAAAACTCCCGATACCGTTTGGCACATTCCTCTAAAGTTGTGGCCAATTCCAGAAAAGCCGGATGCCATTCGGTCAAACCATCATCAGTCAATTGTGCATAGCTACCATAATTGCTAAAAGCATAAGTAAACCCCAGACGTAACCCTGCTGCTTTGGGGTTGGCATGGATATAGCGCAGAGTTTTGAGGATTCGGTCCGAGTCACTATTAGAAATTGCCTGACTGAAATACCGTTGCTCCCAAAAATGTCCAGTGCGATGCAAAAATTGGTTCAATACCATAGCGCTATACCAGTTTAGCCAGTGCATCAACTTAGGTAACTCCTCTGGATTTTCTGGCCCTAATAAGTAATGAATATGGTTACGCATAATGCAGAGACCATACAGCTTAAACTCAAATTTATTCTTCGCCTTGGCAATGACCTCTAATAAAAGTTCTCGGGTGGCACGTTTGGCCAAGTTAAATTCTTTATTGTTGCAGCGCACCGTAATGTGGAAGGTACAATTTGAGGGTAGATTTCTAGGTAGACGAGGCATATCAGTTATCAGTTATCAGTGAGACCTTATTTTTTGGTAAAAAGTGCGGGCGTTAACTTATTCTCTCATTTTGAGGTACACCCGCGAGCAAGATGCACCCGCACGCGAGCAAGATGCTCGCACTGGAAAATTTAATAATTAAATTGCGCGCGAGCAAGATGCTCGCACTGAGATTGGTGGAATCTGCTATAAGTCCGAAAAAATCAGAAATCAGCGATCGCTTGTTCGGAAGATATTCAGGCGATCGCTATTCTTTTGCAGAGAAAGGAAAGCGTATTGTGTTATAATTATAACCGTATGATGTAATTTATTTTCTATAATCACAAAAATCATAATGGTTTCATCTAAATTGCTTCAGCTAGAAAATGCCATTAATAACTTATCCTTAGATGAGAAAATATGGCTAATGGAAAAAATCATAGCTCAAATGAAAGAGCAAACAAAATCTGCTAATTATCAATCCCAACCCGATCTAGAATTTAGCAATCAAAATAAGAACTTAGAAACCGAACCTTTAATTGGTTTATTTGCTGCTTCCCCAGATTTAGCAACTAATTCTGAGGAAATTTTACAAGGAGAAATTAGGGAAAAATCAGGATGGTTTTATTCAGTTATCAGTTATCAGTTATCAGTACCTTGCAGCAGAATGTTTGGAAATCACGAAAGTCTTGACTTTGGTTCAAAGAGACTTTCAGCTATTTCGACCTAAGCATTGTCAATTTTTTGAGATTATGCCGTAATTTTTTAATAAGCAATAATGCAAATCCAAGACTATTTCAATTTCCTAGCGCCTGATGATATCCGCATCAAAGGTAGCCGCATTGGTACCAATCGTCGCCCCTACTCTGGCCCCTGCTAGATTAACAGCGATCGCCACTACTCCTGCTACTAGACCTGCTATAGTTCCTGCCATAGCCAAAACTGTGGTTAAAACAGCAGTCATTACCGCTACAATTGCGACAGTCAAAGTCGCTGTCACTGCTCCTGCTGCCACACCTGCTACAGTCCCCGTCATAGTTCCCATTATTGTCCCAAGTAAAGATCCTGCTATCAATACAGTTCCAAAAGCTGCCTGTAATCCTTTACGGATAGCGATAATTAAAAAAAGGACAAATATCAATAGGACAATTACAGAAGCTAAAAAATTGTCTGAGCTAATAGAGTAAGGAAAGAGTAAATAACCAGTAAAGACAGCCGTTAGTACAGCAGTCAATCCAGAAATTGCAGATAAAAGTAGCGATATGATAACTAAACCTAGGCGATAATGAAGTTGCACTCCAGCGTTAGCATGACTAAAGTTGGCATCACACAAAAGGGCGTTGCTGAAATCCGTTCCTTGAATATCTGAGTGTGAAAAGTCTGCACCTGCGAGGTCAAGACCTTTAAAGGAATAACCGCACAGACTTTGAAAAGAAAAGTCTTGGGACATAATTCAATAGACAAAATCAATTTAGATCTTGTTTTGCTATCTTAACAAAAATACTTCTAGACTGAGATAAGGTTATGCAATTGAATTCTCCAGGGGTTAAAACACCTTGGATTATAAAAAGCTAGCTTTTAAGCTAACGAGTCGCACCAATATTTTTTAGTTAAAGAATGGCAGTTTCAACACTTTCCTATCCACCTTGGCTAAGTCCAGACCTAGCTGTGTCACTATTTTTCTTAAAATGTTAGCTGCTCCTTCAACAATTAATAATTAATAATTACCTCTTCTTTCTAAGAAGAGGATTGACTCAAAGGATTTTGTTCTTCTCTTGGTCGATTGGATATGGCGTTAGCGCTAGCGTTTGCGCAGCATTCCGATAGGAAAGCTCCTCTGCAAGAGGTAGCGGATCTGTAAGAGCGGGAAACCTCGCCATCCCACCCTACGGGAAGCTACGCTAACGACCGCTTTTTCTCCATGAATGAAGAAGCTTTATACCTTAATTTTTCCGTAACTCAGTCATTTCAGTTATCAGTTGTCATGGATAACTTCTCAATTCTAATTTCTGACTTGCACGTAGCACTATACATCCAAAATCTTATTTCTCAGATACTTTCCGAGTAAAAATTTTAGTCTTAACGTACAAAATTGTTTTGTTACTACAAATCTCCCACTGCTGACTACCTCAAACTTATATCAAAATCTACTTGCGCTTAGAGTATTATAAGAAACCGGGTTTATGGGAAGTAGATGTTAGTATGGTGGGGCATTTAATAAACCCGGTTTCTATACTTTTTTATACCGATACTACCAAATTTGACATTATATTATGTCCGGATAATTAGTGATAAAAAAACTTTTTCCTTTTTATACTTTCTTTTTCCCCTCTTCTCTCCTGACTCTTGACTCCTACCTTGTTATTTATAACTATTCAACCGGACATGATATTACACCTTCAAAATTTCATCATCAACTGAAAAATCTACCTCTACTTTGTCACGACCGGAGGCGATAAAATCATTTTCAAATGAATCTTTTAACCCAGAAACTAAATCAAACTTTGGCTGCCAATTTAATTCCCGCATCACCTTATTTACACTGGCAAAAAAATGTTGAACTCGTAATGGAAAAGCTTTCTTTTTTCCAAAGTCAAATTGCTTCGGGTCGTAATGTACTAACTTAATAGAATCAGGAGATTTTCCAGCAGCTTCAGCACAAGCGCGAGCTAAACCATCAAAAGTGACATAACGCTCTCCAGAAACATTATAAATTTGACCAATTGCTTGATTATTTCCTAATACATTTGCCATTGCCATTGCCAAATCTTTGACATGACCTAATTGAGTAATGTGGAGTCCATTTCCCGGAATAGGAATCGGGCGATCGCGTACAATTCTGTCAAAAAACCATGCTTCTAGATCGTTATAGTTTTGTGGTCCATAAATATAAGTAGGACGAATTGAAGTCCAGGGTAAACCTTGATTTGTTAATTCTGTTTCTGTTTCATATTTTCCTAAATGACGGCTTTTTGGATCTACAGCATCTCCCTCAATATGAGGCATTTGGTCAGACTTTAAATAAACCCCCGCAGAACTCATATAAATGAAATGTTGTACCTGGTCTTTGAAGATTTCAGCTAAAGGTTTTGTATCAGTTAATTTTCGTCCGTTATTGTCAAAAATAGCATCAAATTTTTCTGGCGCTAATTTTTCTTTGAGTTGAGTAGCATCCGTGCGATCGCCATGAATTTCTTTAACTTCTGGAACTGGACTTGGTTTATTACCACGGTTAAATAGCACCACTTCATGTCCTTGTTCAACTAGAATTTTAGTTAAATAGACTCCAATAAATCGAGTCCCACCCATAATCAGTATTCGCATTTTTCCTCTTTTTTACCAACAACTAATAATTTCATCATACCCATTTACCAAGCCAAAAGTCAAAAATTAAATTCCATGATTAGTTTTAGGGGCATAAACAACCTTGATCTTTGATTTTTTAACTTGATTAAATCTCTCAAAACTGTACTTACTTGCTGGAAGCCAATCATACTGAAATTGAAGATAAATATTAAACTTTAAGGAATAGGGAAGATGGAAAATGGAAGAAGCTATAACTAGAGTTATAAATTCATATTTATCTTTTTCTTTATGGGTTTAATACCCCACCGTCACTTGCAGTGTCTACAATTGGTTGGGCATAGTCAACGACCTGCCACTTCCTGTCTACAAACCCACCCCATCTACTTTTTTATTCTTGCTTCTTGCTTCTTGGTTCTTCCTTCTTCAAAATGATTAAAGGCAATTCAATTAAATCATCCATAAATGTATCAAATTAATTTAAAATTTGCTATGGTAAGTATAGTATTTTAATTTTTTTTCGACAATTTAAAAATCATAGTAATACCATAATTAATTTACTTATGCCTACTCAATATTTAGATAGTTCAAATAAGAATAAATATCGAAAAGCTTCTCTACGTAAAGTTTTTGTATTACCTATTGTGCTGCAAATTATGTTTGCTGTAGGTTTGACCGGATGGCTCTCGTTACGCAATGGACAAAAGGCGGTCAATAATGTTGCTAGTCAGTTACTCAATGGAGTGACAACCCGTGTTGATGAACATTTAGAAAGCTATCTAAAAATTCCTCCTTTAATTAATCAAGTTAATAGAGATGCTATTCGTATCAATAATTTAGATGCAGAAAAACTCTGGGATTGGCAACAATATTTATTTAAACAAATGCAACTATTTCCAAATATTAGTAGTATTAGTTTTGGCTCTACCGAAGGAGAAGTAGTATGGTTAATTAGATTAGAGGATCAAAGTTTACAATTAGGAATTAGCGATTATTTAACAGCAGGAAATCTAGAACAATATACTCTTGATCGACAGGGAAATATTATCCAACCACGAATTGAAAGTTTTCCATACGATCCGAGGAATAGACCTTGGTATCAAGCTGTTATCGAAGCGGGAAATCCTACCTGGACTAAAATTTATCCTTGGATAGATGGAGATAATTTTGGCATTTCTAATGGATTACCTTATTATGATGAAAAAGGTATTCGTAAAGGTGTACTTAGTGTAGATTTAACTCTTGATAAAATCAGTCAATTTTTAACTAAGCTAAAGATAGGTAAATCCGGAAAAGTATTTATTGTCGAACGTTCTGGATTAATAGTGGCTACATCCATTTCAGAAGAGCTATTTATGACTCCAGGTAATGAACAAAATTTACAACGACTGCCAGCTTTAGAAAGCAATGTACCTGTAATTCAAGCTTCAGCTCAATACTTACAGAAAACCTTCTTTGGCCTGACTAAAATCAATCAAAGTCAACAGCTAAGTTTTAAGTTTAATAATCAACGTCACTTCCTAGAAATCAAACCTGTAAAATATGGTTTAGGTATTGACTGGATTATTGTAGTAGTAGTTCCAGAAGCAGATTTTATGGAAGAAATTAATATTCAAAGACGCAATACAATTTTATTATGGTTAGCAGCTTTAGGATTAGCAATACTTGGTGGAATTTTAACTTCTAGATGGGTGATTCAACCAATTATCAGCTTAAATAAAGCAGCTAGGGATTTTACTCAAGGAAATTGGCAACAAAAAGTAGATATTAAACACTCTGATGAACTAGGAGAATTAGCCCATTCATTTAATACAATGGCTGTACAATTACAAGAATCATTTACTACTCTACAAGCGAAAAATGATGACTTACAAAGATTAGATAAACTTAAAGATGAATTTTTAGCAAATACTTCTCACGAACTTCGTACTCCTCTGAATGGAATGATTGGAATTGCTGAATCAATGTTAGATGGAGCAACAGGAGAATTATCGGAAATACAGCAAAAAAATTTATTAATGATTGCTCAAAGTGGTCATCGACTTACAGATTTAGTCAATGATATTCTTGATTTTGCTAAACTGAAACATCAAAATCTGGAGTTGCAGTTAAAACCTGTAGGAATCAGAGAAATAACAGAAGTAGTTGTTACTCTTTGTCAATCTTTAATAGGTACTAAAAATTTAGAATTAGTTAATTCTATTCCTGTTGATTTACCTCCAGTTTATGCTGATGAAAATCGCCTGCATCAAATTTTATATAACCTGATTGGTAATGGGATTAAATTTACAGATACTGGGAAAGTAGAGATATCGGTAGAGATTATTAATCAACAAGAAAATTCCCAGTTCAATAGTCAGCATCCAATTCTCAAAAACCAACAATTAGCAATTACTATTTCTGATACTGGTATTGGTATTGCAGAAGATAAACTATACAGAATATTTGAATCATTTGAACAAGATGATGGTTCCACAGCTCGTCAATATGGAGGTACTGGTTTAGGTTTAGCAGTTACTAAAAAACTGGTGGAATTGCACGGAGGAAAAATTTGGGTAAAATCTCAAATTGAAATAGGTTCTCAATTTACTTTCACTCTGCCAATATCTACAGAATTTGCTATTAGTAACAATTCCGATATATCAAGATTTACAGATGCTAATAATATAGCTATAACTGAAGAAAAAGAAGAAGAGATTGTTATTCAAGAAGAGTCAAAAGATGATGCAATCAAACCACTAGAAACCGTCCAAAGATTTCAAATTATGATTGTCGATGATGAACCAGTAAACTTACAGGTACTCGTCAATATTTTATCCCTCCAAAATTATGCCATAGTTCAAGCAATGAATGGTATAGAAGCTTTGAAAATAATTGAACAAGGTTGTCAGCCAGATCTAATTTTATTAGATGTAATGATGCCAAAAATGACTGGCTATGAAGTTACACAAAAATTGCGAAAAAATTTCTTACCTAGTGAGTTACCAATTCTGATGTTGACTGCTAAAAATCAAGTTTACGATTTAGTAGAAGGATTGAATGTAGGTGCTAATGATTATCTGACTAAACCTATTTCTAAAAATGAACTAATTGCCAGACTTAAAACTCATTTGAGACTATCTCAAATCAACAGTTCTTATAGTCGTTTTGTGCCTGACGAGTTTATGAAATTCCTCAAAAAAGACTCTATAATTGATGTAGAATTAGGCAATCATGTAAGCAAAGAAATGGCAGTAATGTTTTCTGATATTCGGTCTTTTACCGCTCTTTCAGAAACAATGACACCCCAAGAAAACTTTAACTTTGTTAATTCATATTTAGGGCGTGTCAGTCCAAAAGTTAGAGATAATTATGGATTTATAGTAAAATATTTAGGAGATGGAATGATGGCTGTATTTCCTAATGGAGCAGATGATGCTGTCAAGGCAGGTATTGCCAAAATAAAAGAAGTTGTAGAATACAATATTATTAGGAAAAATCAGAGTTATAAACCTATTTCAATTGGTATCGGCATTCACTTTGGACAAATGATGGTAGGTATGGTGGGAGAACAAGCAAGAATCCAAGGTGATGCTTTTTCAGATAATGTAAACTTAGCTGCTCGTTTAGAAGGATTAACAAAATTTTATGGCGTTTCTATCATTATTAGTGAAGCAGTATTTAATAATTTAGTAGATGCAAATCAATATCAAATTAGATTTTTAGATCGAGTCCAGGTGAAAGGGCGGAATCATCCCATTAAAATTTATGAAGTTATGGATGGAGAAACCGAATCTTTGCTAAACTTAAAAAGACAGGTTAAGTCAAATTTTGCTCAAGGAGTTTTACATTATCAACAACAAGAATTTACCATGGCAAAGAAATATTTCCAGAAAGTATTAACAGTAAATCCAAATGATAAAGTCACAGAAATTTATTTACAACGAGTGAATAATTTTTTATCAGAGGGCACACCTACGAACTGGCAAGGAATTACAATCTGGAATCAAAAATAATCAAAAACTTGAGCAAATTATATCTGTATAATTGAAATGTAAGTAGGAAAAAATTAGCGATCGCTACCATGCCAAAGTTACCATTAAACCCTCTGTTTTATCAATCCCCACCAAAACTCCCCCTACGAGTCGTAGTCATTGTCCCATTTGTGCTGCAAATTATAGCAACAGTAGGATTAGTGGGATATCTTTCATTTACCAATGGTAAGCGCGCTATCAACGACCTAGCTAATCAGTTACAAAACGAAATTACAGCTCGTATTCAGCAGAAACTGAATATTTTTTTAGAGACTCCCCATTTGGTTAATCAACTAAATGTAAATGCTATTCGTCTTAATCAACTTAATATTCAAGAAATTAATGATGTGGAGCGTCATTTATGGCAACAAATTCAGTCTTTTGATTCCATTGGTGTCATTGGTATTACATCTACATCAGGAACAATGATCGCAGTAAGTCGCCAAGATAATAATAGATTTAATATCATCATTACAGACGAATCGACAGAAGGAGAACTTCAGGAATATGCTACCAACGCTCAAGGGGTGCGGACTAATCTCACAAAAGTAGTTCCGGAGTACGACCCCCATATACGACCATGGTATCAAGATGGTATCGCTACAGGTAAAGCAGATTGGGGTGAGATGTTTAGATCGCTCATTGATCAAAGAGTAGAAATTATGGCGACTCAACCTGTCGTTAATAATGATGATAATGCGATCGCCTTGGTCACTGCTACTCTCACCTTCTCTCAACTGCATGACTTTCTCAAACGGTTGAAGATTAGTAAATCTGGGGAAGCTTTCATTTTAAATCGTTATGGTCAATTAATCGCTAGTTCCGCCACTTCTGAACCTTTTATTCAAGACAATGGGGATTTAAAATTAATAGATGCTTCCAACAGTAACGATCTTTTAGTTAATTCTGCAAGTAAACACCTGAAAGACAGGTTTGAGGATCTCAATCAAATCCAAAGTAATTTATTACTTAACTTTGATATTGATGGTCAACAACAATTTTTACAAGTCGTACCTTTTAACGATCAATATGGTTTAGATTGGTTGATTTTGGTAGTAATTCCCGAAGCAGATTTTACAGAACGTATTCATGGCAATACTCGAATTACTATTGCTCTATGTTTCATCGCATTAATAATAGCAATTATTTTTGGTTTATTCAGTTGTGAATTGATTATTAAACCAGTCAAAAATTTAAAGCAAGCAGCAACTTCTATATCTATTGGAAAATGGGAACAAAGAGTAAAAGAAGTCCCCATTGAAGAACTAGCAATATTAGCTCAAGGATTTAATCAAATGACGGAACAGTTAAAAAAATCATTTGTTGAATTAGAGAACAAAAATACAGCTTTACAAGAGGCAGACCAGTTCAAGGATGAATTTATGAAAAATATTTCCCATGAACTGAGGACTCCACTTAATAGCATTATTTGTTCTATAAAATTAATCCTTGATGGCTTTTGTGATAGCCAAGAAGAAGAAACTGAATTATTACATCAAGCTGATAAATCTGCTATTCATTTACTGAATTTAATTAATGAACTTTTAGATTTGGTGCAAATTAAGGAAGGCAAACTTCCGGTAAATAAAAATTTAGTAAATTTGTATGATTGTTTAAATGAAATAATTGATTCTCAGCAATCTATAATTCAACAAAAAAATCTGCAACTCTATAAATCTAATATCTCTAAATCCATATTTGTAGAAGCTGACCCCAAAAAGCTAAAGCAAGTATTCTTAAATATTCTTGATAATGCAATTAAATTTACTGAAACTGGTAGTATTACTATTGATGTTCAGATTAAACCAAGTATTAATACTTATGATATAGATCAAGTACCCATTGTTGTAGTAACTATTAAAGATACAGGAATTGGGGTAGAACCAAGCGAACAGTATAAACTATTTCAATCTTTTGCAATGGTAGATGGTTCGACTACTCGTGCATATAGTGGTTGTGGTTTGGGATTATCAATTTCTCGTAGTTTGATGGAATTGATGGGAGGTAATATTACTCTAGAAAGTGCTGGAAAAAATCAAGGTACTGCAGTTTCTATCTCTTTACCCATTACTCTCAAAACTACGGAATAGGGGATAGCGAAAGTGGCGATATAGCGCTACGCGCAAGTTAGAAGTCAAAAGTCAGTAGGGGCGTTAACGATAGTTATGCGCAAGCTTTAGGCCGTTCACCCGTACAAAAGTAATCTCGGACTAAGTTTTAGGGTTTAGTAGTGTCCTAACCTAAATCCGTAGTGCTATAGTAGCTCAATTTTTCTAGGAGAGGAAGATATAGTTTTTTGGCGTTGCATAAATGCGCTTGGGATTTTAATAGTTTTGTAGAATGGGCATCTTGCCTGTTCCTGATATTTTCCCGTTCCTGATATTTTTCCGTTCCTGATATTTTCACTCCTTGGCAGGATACCCACCCCACTTATATTCATACCGCCCCTTAGCAATGCCGATTTTTTTATAGCAGAAGAAAGAAGGAGTAATCTGGCATTGTCTGAGTTTTAAGCTTTTGATCTGTCCGTACCCTTTCCTTCGACTGCTATGTATAGCAATCAGAAATCATATCAAATCCGGTTAAACAGTTATAGATTAGTTAAGTAATATCATGTCCGTTGGTATCGTTTGTGTAAAAGTTAGCGTGGATATCTACAGGAAATTTAAGTTTTTTTCTTGCTCAATTGCCTTCCTGCTTGTTGCCTGTTGCCAGATGAGCTGTTGCCTACCTTTGCTATACAATACCGATGCTACCGGACATGATATAAGGAGGAGTCAGGAGTCAGAAAGACCGAGTCAGGAGGAGAGAGAATCACAAAGATGAGCGTAGTTATGACGGTTGAAGAATTTTTTTATGTCCAATTAAACGGATTTGATATCAGATGTGAGAATTTTATTGCTTCTGTGTTTCCCATTCCCTGTTCCCTGTTCCCTGTTCCCTGTTCCCTAAAAATCTACAATATCTCACAACTCAAATAAGATTGCTATAACTAATTACCAACTTGATATAATCTTATTCTAATTAGGCAAAACTAAAATCTAGAGTTAAAATATGCTATCCAATTCCGATCGTTTACCAGAACAAGATTCAGGAGTACCTAATACCTCCGAATTATCTCCTTTAATCAAAAATTTATCAATCGCTACCTTGGTGGGAATAATAGCTTTTGTTGGAGTAAGTTCTTTGATTATTGCTGCTAGTCAAAACAATGTTAATGACATTGAAACAACAGAAGGAAAATAGACTGTTGCACACTCAAAAAGTTAAAAACAAAAAATAACATTCTCTCAGTTTCCGAATCCGAACTCAAGTCCCTAATACCAATTAGATTAAAGAATGTTACAAAACTGTAATTATCAGGCATAGGGAATAGAGAGTAGAATATTGATTCAAATAGTATAACTAAATATAAAAATGAAGAATTTCCTTAAAACTCTCAAGAATATTTTTCTTCCTGAAAAAGATGATATTTTTCTAGGATTAGTTGAAAGTATAGAGGTCATAGTATCTAAAATTCTATCTTTAGCATTGATAGCTGTAATTATTTTTGCTGTCTTTGACGTAATAGTTGTTATCTCTAAACAACTTTTTTTTACATCTTATCCTTTGTTTAAAGATACATTATTTGAAATATTTGGACTATTTTTAAATATTTTAATTGCCCTAGAAATTTTAGAAAATGTTACAGCTTATCTCCGCAAGCACGTCTTTCAAGTAGAGTTAGTAATTGCTACTTCTTTAATTGCTGTAGCTAGGAAAATTATTATCTTTGATCTTGATAAAAAAACAGGAGAAGATTTAATCGGATTAGGATTTGCTATTATTGCTCTATCCATTAGTTTCTGGATTATTCGATCGCAAAAAAATAGACCATCTAATCATTAATATTATCGTCGCTACCCTGCCCTGGCGTTTTTAATTTTAAGTATTAGGAAGTAGATTTTTCCATAGCACTATTGTGGAACAACTCTTGTTGAAAACCCTACACCTCATCTGCGGTGAAGACAAGTTTATTGAGGTATCATATTACAGCAATTTCCAACTTAATGAGGCACAAAACCTATTCTGGACAGCAGGGAAGAGGAAAGAGTAAAGAGAGATTAATATTTAACTGGAATGATATAATTTCCTTTACTATCAGCATCGTTAGTAGGGGGAAACGGTCGGAAAACCATTCTTGAATACTTAATAATGCCGATGATACCGGATTTTATATCAACTCCAATTTAAGATTGAACCTACAACCTACAACCTACAAACTTCTTTAATTATCTTGGTGCTTAAACATAGAAGTAGCACCGAATGCCGCGAAAGCTAATAAACCTAATATTGAAGTAGGTTCGGGAACAGGAGTTAACATTATATTATCAAAATTTACATCACCAGAACTAGCAATATAAATTTGAGTAATATTTTCAAAACCATCTATTGATAGAGTTTCAAAAGGCAAGGATATATCGTTACCAATGGAATATTCTGTAAATTGACCGGCAACTTGCATTGTTGGGTCAAATGTTGTGGAAATTAAGATTTTAGTATCATCTGTTGTATAACCAGTAATTGCATTTTCATTCTTCCGCAATTGATAATCTAAACTTTCTAAAGAGAAGATGCCACCATTTTTTAAAGTTATAAATGAACCTAAAAGTCCGAATTCATTAGTAAAATGTTGAGCTTCATAATTCTGGCGAGCATGAAAATGTGAAGTATCACTAAAATAAGCTGATGGACTGCCTATTTCCTGTGCTGAAAATGCTGCTACATTAAATCCATTTTCCATGAAACATTTACCCGCACTCAATGGAGAAGTACAAGTGTTGGGATTGGAATTATCATATATTTCAGAATCATAAGTAATTGTTGCTGCGTTAGCTTGCTCATTACCAACAAATAGTATAGCTAAAGTCGCACAACAACCAATTCCTATAGCTTTCAATTTTTTGAACATCATATTATTAATGCCTAAATTTCAGTAAATTAACGAGGAGATAATAGCATTACATTTTAGACATTACAACTACTTTTATATAATATTTATCTATGACAAAATGTCATATTTTTTTTAGTTAATTGAAGATGATAACTTATTTTTTAATTATTATCAATTTAACTTAGGAGCCATGTAAAAATAAGTTCTACAAATTTTATCTGGGATAAATTGTGAAATACAGCTTCCATCAAAAAAACTGTAATGGTTATTTTTACACGAGTCCTTACTGTTTAATAACTGATTATTTGAATTATAAAAGTGAGAAAATTTTCTATTTAAGGCCAAAAATATAGATTAAGATGTAACTACCTTTTTTGAATTTGGTATAAGGGGATAAAGAAGAAAATTATACATCTTCTTGCCTCCCTATTGCAGGAGGTACTGATAGCTTCTGATAGAAAACGCTAACTGATATAGCAATCGAAGGAAAGGTTAGGATATATCAAAAGTTTAAAACTCAGGGAACGCCAGATTTCTTCTTCTTCCTTCTTCGCCTGATATTGACCTTGACTATGACTATTTTCCCCAAAAAAACAAAAAATAACAGAAATATTAATTCTGCTATCCTTAATTTATTATACCCCCAAGGGAATTCGAATCCCTGTCGCCTCCGTGAAAGGGAGGTGTCCTAGGCCTCTAGACGATGGGGGCTTGTTTGTTTCTTTTCACTCTTACTAACTTAGCGAATTCCTAAATAAATGTCAAGGGGTACGAAAAAAAAAATTTCGCTCAACCCTTTGGCCATCTTGACTACTGAAGATTGTGGCTTTGTGGTAAAGCCATCTGAGCCGATATCCCTTCTTTTGCATCTCCAAAATACCATAAAACAGCAGCAGCTTCAGCCCTACTCACTGTTTTATCTGGCCTAAATAATTTCGTATAACCAAAAACCCGCCTAATATTAGAAAAATCATTCTGAGCATCTGCCAATACAGCTCTCAAAGCAGCAGGGTCAATCCTAGAAGCATCTTGAAAATCCCAAGCTTCTTTAACTTTTTCTATTGTTGCCTCTGGCAATGCCTTGCGAAAATCTAGAGGTACTTTCCAAAGAATCAAATCCTCACGGGTTAAAAAATCATTTGGACGAAATTTAACGACATTAGTATCTCCAGACAAAGGACTAGGAATTAAACCAGCTTCTGCCAAACCTTGAATTACCGCAAAGTCTGGGTCAGTTTTCGGGACATCTTCAAAAATTGGTGTTTCATTGAGCAGTGCTAATCGGATTTGTTTAGCAGAATTATTAGTAAAAATCTTATTATTAGTATTTACCAACCACCGAACATATTCCCGCCTAGTGACAATATTCTGAGGATCGACTAAAAGAGTAGTAGTATCTGGATTATCTTGATTTTGGGGTTGTGGCTGCTGAAATACTCCCAGTTTGGACAAATCTGCGACATATTGACGTAATCCTGAAGGCACATCTCTGAGAGCTTTTTTTAAGACAGGGGACTCTGTAGAAGTGGGGAGCGGCACTGGAGGGATGCTATTGGGAGGAAATGTTGTAGGAGTCGGTAACGCGGCTACTCCAGGAGTGGGCAAAGGTGTCGGTAATGATGCAGTTGGAGATGGCTCAGGAATAGGTAATGCTTGGGGTGATGCTATGAAATTGGGAGATGGCTGAGTTTCTAGCTGGATAGTTGATTGAGAAACTGGGACGGGTGGAGGCGAGGGTATATTAGTAGTTTCTTCATTCTTGAATTGATAGTCTATCTCATATTCTGTTGCTATTCCTGGAGTTTGGCTTGGTTTGAGGGATACCTCTACCTGCAAATCATTTTTTTCTGCCACCAGAGATCCACTACCCTCTTCGGTAGGTTCGCTAATAATTTCCCAATTCTTGTCTCGAAATTCTTTTTGATAGAAATTTTGGACTACATTAGTAGGGTCTGAACTACTCCAAACTGTTTTTTGCTCTTGTTCGGATTTTTCAATTAATTCGGAGTTAGGATATGGAGAGATTTCTGAGGGAAAATCAGCCGGAATTTGTGTTGGTTGTTCGGGTTGCTGGTTGTTTTGAGTGGGGGTTTGAATTAATTGGCTAAAAGGAGGGTTATTTTTCAACTGGGGGTCTGCTGCAAAAACTTTTTCTAGCTCTTTACTTGAGGGATTATTTGCACAAGCACTGACTGACATTAATAAACAAATAGTTAAACTGGTAAATATAGAATGTCTATTTAATAACATATTCATTAATATAAATTTAGTTGCTATTTTTCAGGGAGGTTTTTTTTTCCTCCCTTGATTCTCAAAACTATATTTTTTAGGTATTCTTTAACAAGGATTTTGGCTGTTCAGCAGATAAGTTGTTTTTTTCTTCCTTTTTATCTTCTTGTTGTGGTGATTCCTGTCCTTCTACTTGTTTGAGATGAATAGTATTTACCTTGGTAATAAAATTAGCTATAGAATTTCTAGCTTTTTTGCCACGTTCAGTTGTATCTTCTACATCATAAATTCTATAAGATACATTTGCACCTAAGATAAATTTCTCCTGTTCTGCTTCTAAGAGTTCCACAACTCGATTAGCAGAAATCCAATTTTCTTGGAAAGGAAATGAAGTTACAACACTAGCAACTATAGAAGCGATCGCTGGACAAATTACAGGCAACCATTTTAACCAAGCCTGACCAGTTTCTAATTTATCAACAAGGACTAAAATGGGGGTAACTCCCGAAAAAACTATTGTGCCTAACTGCAAAATATAGTAGATATTTCTAGCTTTTTGCCTGGTCTTTTTGTAATCGTCTATTAACTCTTGAGTATAACGTAAAGCTTTTTCTACTTCTTGAGTTATCTGAATATTTTCTGGAGAATTTTCTAGTTGTAAAACATTACCGTATAAGGTTGCTTTTTTTAGTAAATCAGAATCCTTGATTGTTTTAGTGTAGTTGATTTGTAATTGCCGATTTAGGAGATACAAAAAAATAAACAGAGCAATAGAAACTACTAAAACTATCGGCAATTGAATCAGCTCTCGAAAGAAATAAACACTAATTCCTGAGCCAATAGTAGTTGCAAAAGATAGATATTCAAGTATTCTCAAAAATGATAAGATACCAGGGATCGATGGTGGAGATTTATAATTATCGGCTTTGATGTTTAACTGAGAATCAAGGGTTTCCGAACTTGTCATCTTTTGTTTATTCCTTTGATTTGATAAGTGGACTAAAATATTCTCCTGCTATTGAGAAAGTAAGGGCAATATTACCTGATAAATTATTTTACAATAAGCTGTTATATTATGTCTGAATAATTAGTTATAATAAATTTCTTAGGTGGTAAGTCGTAGGTGTAAGTTCAAGGTCGAACACTGGAAACGTAGCAGAAATTTGGGATATTCCTTCAACATCGCTTCAATAGAACATTTTTATTATACTTAATTATTCAGACATAGTATTATTCAGCAAATTACTTATATTTATTTTTACATTTTCGGCGTTGCTGATTTGAGGTATGATAGATATCATCTCCGGATAAGAGGGCGAGCAAAAAACTTTCTCCTTCTACTCCTGTTTCTTCTTCTTTGTTCCCTCCTGACTCGGTAACTTCCCCTCCTGGAAGAGGTTAGGGGTGGGTTGACTCCTAAGTAATTAAGATTAATATCATACACGCTCTTCAGCAACGCCACATTTTCAGATCTTATTCAGATCTTAAGTTAGTATATTTGATGCCAAATTTTTGCTATACCCCAAAAAATTACTTCCGGTGCAACTATCATTGATGCACCTAACTCAGGAAAAAGTTTTGTGAAATGAGTTAATAATAAGATGCGATCGCCTCCTGTCAGCACTATTTGTCCTTCAGGAAATTCTTCTCGCCAGGCGACGATATAATCTTTTATACCTGCTAATACTGTATATATTATCCCACTTTGAATGGCTGTTGCTGTTTCTTTTGCCCACCGTGGAGGTAACTCTATCGGTATATCGACCAAAGGTAACATAGCTGTTCCTGCTATCAAAGATGATAATTGCAACCTTAACCCTGGTAAAATAGACCCCCCCACTATTTTTTTTTGGACATCAGCACCAGTAAAAGTAATTGCAGTACCAGCATCTATGACTAGCACAGGCCAACCTAACTTTGTGCCTGCACCCAAAACTGCTAAAGCTCTATCTATTCCCAAGGTAGGATAAAGTCCTTGTAGTGGGAGTTTTTCTAAGGTAATCATATCAGACCAAGGATAAGTTTCCCAAAGTACTGTTTGTTGAGGAACTACTGATGCTATTAATAAAGGCATCTGATGATTTAACTTTATATTCTGAGTTTCTAATGTATTTTTTAGTAGTTTTCTGACTACTATTTCCACATTAATATTTTCCTCAATTTCCCATTTGTGAATCCGGTCTATATCCCAGGTTTTCTGAAGTATTGCACCCACAAAATACCCCCAGTGTAACCGGGTATTTCCAATCATTAAACCGAGCCATTCTTGATTTTCAGACATATATAGTAATTTCATTTGAGTTGCGTAAAAAACATGGTTGCTTTTAGGCAACAGGCAACAGGCAACAGGCAACAGGCAAGAAGGTTTGCCGAACTTTTTACTGTTAGTAAATAACTAACTATTGTTTGACATCTCATTTGAAAACGCTATATAAATCTGTTCAAAAATTAATAATTAATAATTACCTCTCCTTTAAAAGAAGAGAATTGACTCAAAGGAAAATTTTTCTTTATTATTCCCTTAAAAGGGGAGGCTTTAAACCACAATAATTTTTCGGTGAAAAGTCCACTTTTAATAATAAATTAAAAGCCTCCATCCCGGTGTCTCCGTGTCTCCGCGTCCCCGTGTCTATTTGTAAGGAAGTCCTACATCTAAACCAGAAGTATATATAGCAACTGCTTGGTCTTGCATATTAAAGACTATTTTTATGCCTGTATCATCAGGATTTTTCCATTCATAAGCACCCTTAATTTGATTTTCTGCTTGTGATTCATCTGATGTAACTTCTTGTTGTCTACCAAGAGTATTATTAATTTGCATTTCTCTTGCTTCTCTTGATTGTACAAAAGCTTCTGAGTCAAATTCGGGGTCTATTTCTCCCTCTGCTCCAAGAATATTTCTTATTTCTCGGTATGTCATTCCTAGCTGCAATTTTTCATATTTTTGTCGCGTAATTGAATAAACTGGTTTGGGTTGATTCCAGAAAGGATTACCAAAATTATAAGTATTCATATTTTTAGTCCGAATAGTAACCACTTTCTGATTAGAATCAAAAATTATACTCATGCTTGTACCATCAGGATTCACCCAATTATATGTAACAGTATTAGAATTAGTTAAAGGATTATCTCTTGTTGGTTGTTTTATTCCTTCACTACCAATAATTTCTCTCACTTCATCATAAGTCATCCCAACTTTTATATTTTCAAAATCTGTACTGGTAACTACAGGAGGTTCTCGATTAACTCCAAAGTTAGTCGCGTTCAAATTTTGAGCAGATAATTTAATCAGTTTATTCTCTGAATTAAATATGGCAACTATACCTGTATTATCATTATTTAGCCAGCGATATGCTACACCAAATTCTTCAATTGTCGGACTATTATATTCTGTATAAACCTTACCTTCTCTTCCCAATATTTGCTTAACTTCTTGATAGGTCATACCAATTTTTAAATTGTTATAATCAGTTCTGGTAATTCGATTAGCTAGAGCAGGTTGAAATTGTATATTAAAAATAGAGAGAAAACCACTAAAAAATGTCGCCAAGAAAAACTTTTTCATCGTAATTGTCTGAAATTTTGCTATATTTTAATGTAAGTATTGAGCGGTCAACTATCAGCTATCAGCTATTAGTTATTAATATCATGTCCGGATAATCAGTGATCAAAAAAACTTTCTTTCTTCTAGCCTTTTCTTCCCTTCTGCCTTCTGCCTTCTGCCTTCTGCCTTCCTTCATTTTAATGATGATTTTTCAGAATATAAAATTGCTCATAATTAATCTTACTAGACTCATATAAAGTTTGAGCAATTTCTGTCAAAGTCAATACTGAATAACTCCTATATCCATTTTCTTGTAACTTATCTTTTACTCCCCGTTCATGGTCAATAAAAACAACAATATCTTCTACTTGCAATCCCACTGATTTAAGTTTATCTGCTCCCTTCATGACACTATTGCCACTAATCATAATATCATCCACAACTACAATTTTTTCCCCAGACTGAAAATGCCCTTCAATTAATCGACCAGTGCCATGAGCTTTCACCTCTTTGCGAGGAAATATCATCGGACGTTCTAGACGCAAAGCTAAACCTGTGGCAGTGGGCAATGAACCATAAGGAATACCTGCAATTCTATCAAATTCTAAATCTTTGAGAATTTCTGCATAAGCAGTGACAATTTTATGGAATATTTGAGGAATAGAAATGATTTTTCGTAAGTCTATATAATAAGGAAAAGTCGCCCCCGATGCTTGTACATGGTCGCCAAAAATAATACATCCAATATCGTAAAGTTGTAAGATTAAATCCCGGTGTGGTTCATGCTTTAAAAAACAAACATCTGGCAACCACAATTCACAGGTAGGACTACCTTCAACTACCTGTAGACGTTGTTCATTAATCCTATTTCTTAAGGTTTCAATTTCTTGATTAGGATTTGCTGTACCAAATAATTTTGGTGGGATTGGTAATAATAATCCTTCACCATTAATATTCAAACCAGCAGCTAAAAGTTGAGCTAATTCTTCAGGATTAGCAATATCATTTTCTTCCGCTATATCTCCCTGAATTAGTATTAATCTTTCGGGAGCAATTTTTCTGATTCTAGCTAGAATATCTGGCATTACTCCTACTTCTAAACCTAGCTGTTCGGGAGTTGCCCATCTTTGAGCTTCTTCTACTAATTTGAGATAAAGAGGTTGCCCTTGATTTGGGTATTCTTGTAACACTGCTGCAGAAGAATTTGCTGTAGCACAAAGTAGGAACACTGTTTTGCCTGGATAAAGTAAAAAAGGTGCAACTAAGTCAAGACCAGTGTAAGGTGAAATTGTACAAGCATCTACTTGTAAATCTTGAAAAATAGTTCTAGCAAATACTGTACTTGTATTGAGGTCGCCGTGTTTCGCATCTAAGATAATTGGAATTTCAGCATGAATAGTTTTTATGGTTTGCTGAAGTAGTTCTAAACCTGGTATCCCAAAAGATTGATAATAACCTAGAGAAAGTTTATAAGCACATACATATTTTTCTGTTTGAGTTATTAAAAAATGGAGCCACTCCCACCAATATTGAATTAATTCTTGATTGTCTTTTTCTGGAGGATTATCAAATAAATATTTGTTGGGAATATTTTGACGATCTGTCTCCTTAGGCAAACTTTCTAAGTCTGGGTCTAACTCCAGATAAAGTAAAGTTTGATTATGTTCTATACTGGTTATTAATTTATCAAAAAAATTCATAATAGTTTCTTTATATCCGTTGATAATTTTTGTAATTATTGATAATTATTATAGTCATTTTAAATAGATATAGCAATCTTATTTTAATTGCGAAATATTGTCTGATTTTAGAGAATAGGGAACAGGGAAGGAAGAAAGAAAAAAATATATTATCAATATAATATGATCAGCACTATATTCTAGACTTTTAAGAAATGGTCAAATTCTCATATCTGATTTATAATTTGTGTAGTATAATTATTAAGATGTAATTCCTAAACATTAGTAATCATAACTAAGTTACTATGGTATACCGTAAATTATTTGTAGTAGGTTGTCCTCGTTCTGGTACAAGTTGGTTGAAGAGAATGATTGGTAGTCATTCTGATGTTCTAACAGTTCCAAATGAAAGTCATGCTTATTCTATAACTTACAACAACTTTACTTATTTAAAAAATCAGGAGTTGAAAAAAAGACTTAGATCGGCAAAGTGGATATGGATGTCTTATGGTTTGAAGCCTTTATTGTTCGGCATTGAATCAGAATATTTATGGCAAGGAATTTTCAAGCAATATAAGATTTTTCAAAAGAGCAACGAGAAACTTGGGCTTCATAATTTAGTAAGTTATACAGAGCTAAAAGAATTAATAGCAAAAGTTTCCTCTGGTTCAGAAGATGACTTAATAAAAGTTAGAACTTTAAACCAATTAATGTTCGATCGCTTTTTTGAAAAAAATGGAGGAACTCAAAAGGATATTCTTCTAGAAAAAACACCGCAACATTTGCGCTATATCGATGTAATTTTACGCCAGTTTCCAGAAGCTAAAAGCATAGAAATTATTCGAGATGGACGCGATGTTTGTGTTTCTTACCAAGCAAGAGCAAAAACTAAACGTTGGGCAAAACAAAGTACAATAACTGTCGCTAAAATATGGAAAAAAGCAATTGAGACAAGAGAAAAAGCTAAAGCAGACCTAGAAATAAGCGATCGCATCTACTCAGTTCGTTATGAAAACCTCCGCACCGAATCTGCAAGAAGAACTGAGCAAAATTTTTTATTTTATTGGTTTAGACTACGATCGAGCTTTAATTGATAATATTATTGATGCAAAAGATATTAGTAAAGTAGAAAATAAAGGAGAAGGTAAACATATTCGCCAAGGTTCTATTAGAGAATGGCAGACTCGACTTTCAGCAGAAGACGTTGCCCTGTGGGAATAATTTGCAGGAGATACTCTCGCTGATTTGGGGTATAAAACTTAGGCTAAACTTAATGATTAAATAGTATTATTTAAAAGGGTGTTTGTAGCTCGAGCAGAGTAATTATAGACATTAAGACCAATTAAAAGGTTTAATAATCAAGAGTTCAATTGTGTAGGTTAAGTTTAATGACACTTCCCAACTTTATCCTTCTAGGTGCTGCAAAATCAGGGACTAGCTCTCTATGGAATTATCTGAAGCAGCATCCCCAGGTGTTTATGTCCAATCCTAAAGAACCTAATTTTTTTGTGTTTGAAGGAGCAAAATTACCTCCCTATTCAGGGCCAGAATCTCCTGAAGTTTTGCTGAAACGTTTGTACCAAAATACAATTACAGATTGGGAAAGCTATCAAACTCTATTTGATAAAGTTTCTAATGAGATGGCGATCGGAGAAGCATCTGTACGCTATCTCTATTTTCCTCAAGCACCAGAAAATATCAAAAAGTATATTCCTGATGTTAAAATGATAGTTATGTTGCGTCATCCTGTAGATCGTCTTTATTCACATTATGTGATGAATATTCGACATTTATTGGAACCTTTATCTTTAGAAGAAGCTCTTGAACGAGAAGCAGAAAGAATAAGTAATAACTGGGGTTGGGATTGGCACTATACCAAAGTAGGAATGTATTCGCAACAGATTAAACGATACTTAAATTATTTTGAACCCGAGCAACTCAAAATTCTTTTTTATGATGATTTTCGCCAAAACCCCCTAGAAGTTATCAAAGAAGTCTATCAATATCTAGGGGTAGATGATTCTTTTGTCCCTAATATTGAACGGCAAAAGAATCAAGGATATTTGCCAAAAAATAAGTTAATTCATCAATTTTTATCTACATCTAATCCACTGAAGTCTTTTTTAAAGAAAGTATTACCTAACTCTGTGTATCAGAAACTGATTAAAACTTTGAAGAAATGGAATAGTGGGGCAATTCCATCTTTACCTCTTACCTTAAGAAAGTCTCTCAATGAGGTTTTTCGAGAAGATATTACTGAACTTCAAGAAATAGTAAACAGAGAGTTATCCTGGTTAGACTAATAACCTAATAGCTGATTTGTAAACAAAAGTTTAAGAAGCTAGTCGGCGAGTTACTGAGTCTCCTTTAGATTATCTTTTCAAATCAGCACTTGGGCATCTGGCTTAATTGATTAAGTCAGTACTATCTTTTAAAAAACCATCATACGAAACGCTGTATCAGATAATATAAGACCAATAAAGTCAAAACACTAAAGGTACTTAATATGAGTCCTAAGGTGAAAGCCCAAGTCCGCTCGTATTTTAGTTCTACCATATAAGAACCTGGTTCTAAGGATATCCCTATCGTTCCATCACTTAAAACTTCTATGGGGTAATTTTCCTGATTGACGTATAAATTCCAAGCTGGATAGATATATGTGCGAATTCGGACAACAGAATTTTCATTTGTATCTACCGAAAAAATCCTTTTGTAACTTTCCCAATCTAGTAATCGTATCTTGGCATCTCCTTCAATAACAGACAGTGGTGCTTCTCCAATTTTAGGATCGGGAGGTGAGCGATCGCCCTCAAGTAGAGGACGATACTCGCGGACATCTTTTAACTTCCCTGTAAATGGTTCATAGAGTGCTGTCTTGAACTCTTGCAAATAATCCAAGTTAGCTTTTCCAGGATTATGAATTGCTGGGGACATCCGAGATGTTTTGTAGTTAAAACTAAAATTTGCCAGCAAAACTGCCGTCAATAATGATAATGCAACAATCTTGAAAACTTTGTGGCGGAGTTGCAAAATTTTATAAATTAGAAAACAAGACAATGAGGCTACTCCAAAAGAAAACAGAGGCAGTAATCTCATAGGTGTCTGAACTCTCTGTAGTGTTTGACTAAGCCTCCAAATTGGCCAAGACCAATAACTCATTAAATATGCAATTGCTATTAAAAAGACACCCCAAATAGAAATCTGTTTGATAATTTCTTTATGATCTTTGAAGATAAAAAAAGCTAAACCAAATGCAATAATAGCAATCAAGGATTGATGAAGAAAAACGTGCATATATTCTCCGTTAAAGTTTAACGGAAGAAAGGGTAAAGTAGCTCCACCCAACATATTTCCCTGAAAATCTCCTGCCAGTTCCTTCATTGCATTAATATCAACAAATCGTTTTTCTAGAAATGCTGGAAGTAGAAAGAAGGATGATATTCCAATCCCAATTCCAGCGAAAAAGAAGACTGACAAAACGTTTTTCCAAGGTTGCTTGAGTAAGAAGCATGATGTGCACATTAGCCAAACCAGGAAGAAAAGAAAGAAACTAGGCACATGAATTAGTGCCAAGAGCATCCAAAATAAAGATAGTAAAATCAGCCAACGCTTTTGAGAAAGGCTTCTTTCTGTTATTAGCCAACCTAAGGGAAGTAATGCAATTCCAAAAAGTGAGGAAATGCTGCCTACCCAATAAATCATAAATGTTATATGTGGAACACTCATATAAATTAGTGCTCCGCTTAAAGCAGCAATCTTTCCCCAATGAAAACGAGCGTAAAGATAGAAGCTAACACCTGATAGGAAAATACCTAGTGAGTATAAAATGCCCATTGTTTGCTCAATATTTAGACCACTCAACTTAAATACTGAGCCGATGTAGTAAACCAGAGGTGGATAAAATACAAATGTTGGGCTCCCATAACCATAATTAGTTCCATCAAGCCATCTAGGATACCAAATACCCTCTGCAAGTTGGTGAGAAAAATGCTGAAGCCAGATTGTATGAATAACAACGTCATTCTTACCATTTAAGCCGTCGAAAATCATTCTAGAGTTCAGAAGTATGGTCACTCCAATCAATAGCAAAATCACCCATAACTCCCAGGAGAAATTGCGACGAAAAAAATTGTATAAACGCCCATACTTATCTGAAGACATATTGTTTGTTTAGCCTGTATAAATTGACATTTTACGTTGTTAAAGTTTTTACCCACTCCCGTCATCAATCTCAATCAGATATGCTAATAATTGTAAATCCGCCAACTGAGACAAGGGGTAATGGATACAGGGATTCAAATAGTCTAAACTCCAGGTAAAGACTACTGAGCTATTCCTTAATTCTCCTTATAGATTCTCTATCAGGACTGACGTAAAATGTCGAATTATACGCTATATGTAGGGGTAATACCTGTATTACTCCTGCTAGATGTGGTGGTTATGCGTAACTGTCTATTATGAATTAGTTCTTAAGCTTTCTCAATAACCAACAATCGATCTGGGTCAGGATTTAGGATTTCCTGATTTTGACCATCAGGCCAAATAACTTGGATCGAATTAATCTTATCTTGTTTTCCTAAACCAAAATAAAGACGGTAATGTCCTTGCGATCGCCACGATCCTTCTGACTGTCCAACTTCTTGAAATTGTGTTCCATTTGCTGTAATCACTTTAACTTTAGCACCGATAGCAACTGAATTTCCTGGTGCGCCCTTTAATTCTATTTCTAACCAATGGTTATCATTTCCTGGATTACGATACAGCAAAACCCTAGACTTACTATATTTAGCTAATTCCGTAATATCCTTGTCTTTTCTTTGTCGCTTTTCCCAATCAGGCATTTTTGTTGATTTACCCATTAATAAATCGCGATCACCGTCATTGTCTACATCAAACCAAGTACAGTAAGCATATCCCCCAAATGTTTTTGGTGAACTAACCTCTAGTAAGTTGATTTTTTTAAATGTGCGATCTGGTTGTTGGCGGTAAATTCCGTAGCGTAAGGTATGTAAGTCTATCAACCCATCATTATCATAATCAACCCAGTTAGCTGCAAATGCTTTCTTTGGTAGTCCAACTGATTCTGGATCTGTAGCTTGATATTTACCATCCACATTGGTAAATAATATACTTTCTCTTCTGGAAGCTGAGAATAGGTCTAAATCTCCATCTCCATCATAATCAGCGATCGCCAATTGATTTACTACACCCTTCTGTTCCCCTAAATTTTCTGCAACAAAATTTCCTGATTCATTTCTGTAGAGCCAAAAAGTTGTTTCATCAGCCCAAAATAAATCCATATCCAGATCGTTATCTATATCTAACCAAGTAAACCAACCCATATCTTTGAACCCTAAATTTTTTTCATCAGCAACATTAATAAAACGACCTTCAGGGGTTTGGCGATAGAGTTGATTAGGATATCTAGAATTAGGTGGCAACTTCCGTCCACACATAGTATAAAGGTCTAAAAGATTATCGCGGTCAAAATCAACCCAAGCCACTTGTCGTGCAGCACATCCCGCTTTGGCTAAACCTACTTTCTCTCCAATATCTTCAAAACCAGAACTTTGTTGCAACATTAATTCATCTTTAGCATTAGGAGATAGTTCCGACATTTTGCCTTGCATTCCTCCTCGAACAATAGCTATATCAATATTTCCATCATTGTTATAATCATTCCAAGCCATACCATGTCGATCCATGTGAGGTAAGGCATTAATAGGTGGTAGAGCAAAATCAATAGAAGTAGCAGGTTGAAAACGAGAACCCAGGTAAATATTTTTGATATCTGCTCTGGGATTTAACCTAAATAGGGGTGGAAAAAAAGGATAAAATGCTGGAAACTTGATAGATAATCTGCCATTTCCTTTAACATTAAATCTTACTACCTGAACCTTATCAATTCCTGCTGATAGAGCATTTGTTTTTCTAATGTTTGTTGATATTTGGTCTGATTCGGTAGAGGTTGCTAAGAGAGGGACAATTACCAAACCTTCTAAATTCTCTGGATTAGTCAGACCTTGGGCAGCTATTATTAATTCATAATTATGCCAATAAATATACAATCCTGGTTCTGTCTTATTTGCCAAAGGATCAGGAACTGGTGTGTCTGTAGCTTCATAGTTTTGGGGCAAACCTAACTCCGAAAGCCCATCTTTGAAATCTTCTCCTTGTTGATTAATTAAGAATATTTGAGGACCATTGTGATTCGTAGAAAATATATCTAAAAAGGTATCTTGATTAAAATCAGCTACACCTAAATCAAATAGTGAGTAAGCGGGACTGATTTCTTCCTGTATGAAACCAGAATTAGCATTTAATGGATATTTATCTTTATCCTGTGGCCTCAATAAAACCACCAATAAGGAAATCAATATAATTCCTACAAATATGAAAATATTACGTTTCATTTTCATGGCATTCAATTAGTGTTGTTCAAGAGATATTATTTATTAATAGGAAAAATGGTAGAAGCATCCATTAAGTTCAAGAGCTATTCCTTTTAATACATTAGTTTATTGCCCCCAATAACTGACTGAATTTTTACCGAATCATTAATAATTAATAATTATTAATTAAATAATTCAGCTTACTCTGCCTCCCCTTTCAAGGGGAAAAAGTGGTCGTTTGCGGAGCATGACCTTAGGATGGGATAACTAGATCTCCCGCTCTTGACAGAGCCGCTCCGAAGTGCGCCATATCCAATCGACCAAGAGAAAAGTGCTAGGATATTTCCTGATCTTCAATTCCGTAACGGTTAAAACCCGAAGTAATTATCAATTGTCCATTATCCATTAATGAAATACTCAATTTCTTGAGATTTTGTTTCGGCTAAATGTCTTCTAGCCAACTAATTGAGATTTTTATTATTGGCTAGTGTATGTTGAATATATCTTCTGTATTCATAAATATTTTCACCATTTAGACCTAAATTATAAACTGGTGATCGAGATTATAGGGATAGATACTTGGAGTTTAAGAGCTGATTTTTCTAATACTTAATGCCAAGAATTGACGAATAAAAATTTATCCAGGGGGGATAATTATCTTGAGAGATATCTCCTAGGAGACTTTTGACGATTTGAGAAAAGTTTGATATCTTTAAATATGTAATATTTTAATTGTTTTAACGGTTTCTAGTTTATCATATTTGTTTGGATATTTTTTTCTAGATTTTTCCTAAAATTCAATCTAACAATTCTCATATATTATCCATACTACTCTAATTCTAATTTAATAACCTTAATTTACCATGACTAAAACACCCCGTCGCTATCATATTACCACTTTCGGCTGTCAAATGAACAAAGCCGACTCCGAACGCATGGCAGGTATCCTAGATAATATGGGCCTCATCTCGTCAGAAGACCCCAACGATGCCAACATCATTCTATACAATACTTGCACCATTCGTGACAATGCCGAGCATAAAGTCTACTCTTATCTAGGTAGACAAGCAAAACGCAAACACAAACAACCAGACCTCACTCTCATTGTTGCTGGATGTGTTGCTCAACAAGAAGGGGAAGCACTCCTGCGACGAGTACCCGAACTAGACTTAGTTATGGGACCTCAACACGCTAACCGCTTGCAAGACTTATTGGAACAAGTATTCAATGGCAACCAAGTAGTTGCTACTGAACCTATTCACATTGTGGAAGATATCACTAAACCCAGACGGGATAGCAAAGTCACTGCTTGGGTAAATATAATTTATGGTTGCAACGAACACTGCACCTATTGTGTTGTTCCCAGTGTGCGGGGTGCAGAGCAGTCTCGCTATCCTGAAGCTATTCGGGCTGAAATGGAAGAGTTAGGGCGACAAGGTTATCCAGAAATAACATTGTTAGGGCAAAATATTGATGCTTATGGACGCGACTTACCGGGAGTGACAGCAGAAGGACGCAATAAACACACATTCACAGATTTACTTTACTATGTGCATGATGTACCAGGTGTTGAACGTATTCGCTTTGCCACAAGTCACCCCCGCTATTTCACAGAACGTTTAATTAGATCGTGTGCTGAATTGCCCAAGGTTTGCGAACATTTTCATATTCCCTTTCAGTCTGGAGATAATGAATTATTGAAGGCGATGGCAAGAGGTTACACCCATGAGAAATATCGCCGGATTATTGATAAAATTCGCGAACTGATGCCAGATGCTTCTATTAGTGCTGACGCAATAGTAGGTTTTCCTGGAGAAACGGAAGCACAGTTTGAGAATACGCTAAAGTTGGTTGAGGATATTGGGTTCGATCTGTTGAATACTGCTGCTTATTCTCCTAGACCAGGTACTCCAGCAGCTTTATGGGAAAATCAAGTGAGTGAGGAGGTGAAAGCAGATAGACTACAACGGTTGAATCATTTGGTGGGAGTGAAAGCAGCAGAGCGATCGCTTCGTTATATGGGTCGTACTGAAGAAATTTTGGTTGAAGATACTAACCAAAAAAATGCTGCTCAAGTTATGGGTCGTACCCGTGGCAACCGTCTGACATTTTTTGAGGGGGATATTAATGAATTGAAGGGTAAGTTAGTACAGGTGAAAATTACTGAAGTACGTCCTTTTAGTTTGACAGGAGAAGTCAAGCAGTTAGTGATGGTTTAACAGTTGTAAGGATGGGTTGAGTGAATAGGTAAACAGTTACAGCATATTTCGGACAAATGATGTACAAGTTTTAATAGTAAAACTCTTGTGGTGCAGGCATCTTGCCCGCTAAATATGTACCCGCTAAATATGTACCTCACAAAATCGGGAAGTGCTGTATCATATCAAATCTGGTTGAATACTTATTATATAGTTGGGTGAGATTGAAGTGTGGATAGAATGATAAACATATACTGTATAACCGGATTCTATATCAGTTATTACAATGAGATATCCCAAAGGAAAGAAGACCGGAGTCTACAGACCTGCCATCAAGGCAAACTACGCGCTTTCCCACCAGAAGTGTCGGGGTCTGAAACGAAACTGTTAAAAATATTAACTGATGACTGATAAGTTGCACCCAGATAACTTGCTAAATTTTTAGAGACAGAAATATTCTATTTAATTCAGTAATTTACCCTTTGATTAAGAGTAATATTTAACTAAATAATGAAATTTTATGAACTACAAACAATGCTATAATAACTCAGAGGTAATTGTGAAAATATCTCTTCTTTGATCAAGGAATTGGTAAATTTACTGTCCTCTGTAAGTTACTTGTTCTTTCCTAACAACCATTCCGTTTATAGCCATACTAAAATGACTATTGTCTATCATAAAAGTTTTACTTCCATCAATAGCTAAATATCCTTGTTCAGCAGTAACAGGTAATTCTAAAAGTTTATTAGGATTTGATTTAGCACCAGCTACTAAAGTTAATTGACCATTACCACTACGACAAATATTAGCAAAATAATTTTTAGATTCAAAGTATTTTATTTCAGACCAATTTTCTCCTTTTTTTTGGCAAATACGCCACTCTTCACGGGATGCTTGAGCAAGTAATATAGATTTGTTGTCAATTTTTTTTGGGTTAGAAGCTAAAACTTTAGATGAAGAAGTTAATAAAGCAAATGTACCAAGTGTAAATAGTCCTAATTGAAAAAATTTTTGATTGATTTTAAGTAAATTCACGGCAAGTTCCTTGAAATATAAATTAGTATTGAAAATTTATAGCTTCATCACAATGAATTATTACTTTCATTGCTGTTTAACTTTGTTAACACTATTGTTAACTAAAAATCAGCAAAAATCAACCTAGAAAATACTGAATTTTTCCGAACAATTGTTTGAGAATAAATTATCGCAAAAGTAGCTCCTTGAAGAAGGAGACAGGAGACAGGAGACAGGAGACAGGAGGAAAATTACATGGGGATTCGCTCCCCCAAGTAATGCGTGAACACCCCCGTTGACGGTGGGGTATTAAACCCACAAAGAAAATGATAAAATCACTTATATTTTAATGTTTAAGGAATATAAGCCTTCAAAGTATAGATGTTACAGCAGATTCCAAGTATATGAAGTACAAATATTAATGATCAAACTTTTGTAGTGCGGACATCTTGCCCGCCACAGCGATACCTCACTGAGATGAAATCCGCTGTATCAAGTCAGTATCCCCTATAAATTACGTAATTTTGCTAAAGTTAAGCTGTATTGTAGAAAAATTCCTCAAGACAATAATGGAGATAAAAGGTGCAAATTACTAAACGTAACATCGAGTTAAAAGTTGATGATAGTTTAATGCGTGTATATGTAGCAACTCCTAAACCGGAAGGAGTTTATCCAGGTATTGTATTCTACAGTGATATTTATAGCAATGAGCGCTGGCATCTTTACATATTACATAAATATTGATAATGTAACATAAAAGTAACTGTATGAGCTGTATTTTTCATAAATTAGGCGATCGCTAAAGGTTAAAGTTTTAAGGATGCGT
>NZ_JAAHGU010000040.1:0-54279 GCF_010692685.1 Okeania sp. SIO2F5
GGTCAAATTTTAGCCTGGGTGAAAAAACAAATAAAACTAGATAGTATTATAGTCTGTGATAGTGCTTTATATAGCCAAAATAATATCCAATTAATCTCAAATTGAAAATGGATAACTAGAGTCCCAATGACTTTAAAAAAAGCCAAAGAAGTAATTGAATTAGACCTTGAAGAAGTAACAATCCCCCCGGAAACAGATCCAGAAATTCAAGAAATAACCAGGATTATTCAAGAAAAAGGATATAAATGGTTGGAGCAAAATGTAACTTATGCTGGTGTCAAACAAAGGTGGTTAATTGTAGAAAGTGAATCCCGGAAAAAAAGTGATATCCAGAAGTTAAAATTGAAAACTGAACAAGAAAAAAAGACGGCATTAAAGCTAGTAAAAAAATTAGAAAAAACTGGATTTGATACAGTTACTCAGGCTCAAAATTACTTAAAATCCATTAACAAAAAATTGAAATTATGGAGTGTAGAATCCTTAGAAATTAGGGAAAAAATTTTGAATAAACAGTCTATAGTCTATGATCATCAAATAGAAATTCAACCAAAAGTCTCAGAGATAGAAAGAAGAACTTTAGTGACTGGCCGATTGATTTTAGCTACAAATATTGAGTCATATTCAGAAATACAAAGTCCAGAAATCATCTGGAACTATAAAAATCAACAAAGCTGTGAAAGGGGCTTTAGATTCCTCAAAGATCCACAATTCTTTGCAGATAGTTTTTTTGTGGAAAAACCCCAAAGAGTAGAAACAATACTTTTTGTTATGTCACTGTGTTTATGGGTATATAATCTTGGCCAAAGAGAGTTGAGAAATACTTTAAAAAGAACCAGTAATTTCCTCAAAAACCAGTTAGGAAAACTGACAAATACTCCGACATTAAGATGGAGATTTCAATGCTTTCAAGGAGTTCATTTGTTAACAATAAATCAACACCAAAAAGTAATTAACCTCACAGAGGAACGCTGTTTGATTTTACAGTTTTTACCCTCCGCTTGCCAAAGATATTATCAGTGATTTTGATGGTGTGTGATTGTGTAACGCACCGTCCGGAAAATGATAGTGCGATCGCGTAGCACTACCTGCTACAGGAAAATTGATTGATGCTCTTCAGGGGAGTGTACTTGCTCCTTTGTTTTCTGCTGCTAACAGAACTCCCTGGTTGAGCAGGAATACTCTAACATTCACTATATTTATGTTCTATACAATCAATTTGTTAGCTAAAATTATGATGATGATTCATGTATCTTTTTGTACTACGCTATGAAGTGCGGAATGTGGGTTATAAGTATTCTTTTGTACTATACTTGAAGTGCGGAATGTAGGATTAAAGGAAGCAGAGGTCATAGTTTCAAACTTTTTATCTATTTTGAAATTTTTCACGAATTAATCAAGTAGACTAGCCATAATTAAATTATTAAATATCATAAATTAGACAAAATCTGGTTATTAAAGATATTTTATAGGATGTAAGATTCAACCCTCACCTCATTTCCCCTAAACCCTGTTTACATAAAAGGATGCTCTATAAACCGAATTTAGGATTATATTCTGAATCAGCTTATCTGGCCATGAAAAAAAATTGATTGTAACTAATTATCTCAACTTGGTATCATAAATATGATTTAGATGAAAAACCCCGATTAAAAGAAAACTCGAAAATGACAAAAGAAACTATCGAAACATTAGTCAATTCTTATTTTACAAATATGGCAGCGATGAATGCCGAAGCATGGGTAGAAAACTTTGCTGAAGACGGTGTTATCTATGACCCTGTGGGTAAACCACCTAGCAATGTACAGTCAGATTATCAGAAATTCTTTGGGCTATTATCAATGATTTTTGCTCAACTAGAATTGACACCAAACAATATATTTATTGTAGATAATGGAGCAGCAGTTAAATGGACGATGCAAGGAGTGGGAAAAAATGGTAATCAGGGAGTTGCAGAGGGAATTAGTATATTTGAAATTAATGAAAATGGCAAAATTAAACAAGTATCTTCTTATTGGGATGATGCAGCAATGATGGCTCAAATCAAAGGTGAGTAAGAAGGTGTTAGGTTTTAGGTAGTTATTTAAGTGACAAGAAAAATTTTTGATTTTTCCCCTTCACAAATTTAGTGGTAAGTAGGTAAGTATAAATAAAGGGCATTGGTGAATGCGTAATGCTTTTGTCTCAAATATCTATGAAAAAAACTATAATTGTACCGTTCATAAATATTTAATGGCATTACCTAATCACCAACCCCAAATAAAGAGGTGTTGGTAAATTAGGATTTTCATCTTTATCTATTATGCCTTTTGTTTTTTACCTTCTTTCAAATACCAACCTGTCTTATCAAAAAATTTTTCTTCCTTAAAGGTGAAATGCTTGTTGAGCAGCTTTAATATTTTCTGGTGTTTCAGAAATGGGAACAGTTACAGAAATATTATCAACTAAACAAATCAAACAAGGTGTGGGGGAGGCCGCACGAATAGCTTGAATAGCCAACCCGTAGGCCAGTAAAGCATGATGGGAAGTTTGCCAGACTTCTTTATTGGTATTAACCAGAGTACCTGGAGCGTGGGAAAGGTCAGAATTGACGGCATAACCGAGATGCGTAAAACAAGTAATTTCATTGATAGTTATCCAGTTAGTGATGCGATCGCCCAACGGACTTACCACAGCAGTTACATAGTCTGCAAAATCTTTTGCCATTTCCCGACTACGCCAAGACCGATATAAGTCTTCCAAGGTTTGAGGACTATCCCAATGAAATAGAGTTGCGTGGGGAGTAATATTGTGTTGATGCAGACAGTCTACTAAACGGCGATAAAAATCTATCCCTGCTTCATTGACTGTACCCCGACCATCAGGAATAATGCGTGGCCAAGCAATACTAAAGCGATAATGTTTGACACCAAGTTGCGCCATTAGTTTAATAGAGTTGTCGCTAAATAAAGGAAAAAATCACTCTAACCTAGACAGAGCAATAATTCCCAGCATGTTTACATCCAATAGCTACAATCCTTACAGAACAAGGTTTTTGGGATTTTTTTTTAAGTTATAAAGCGACAAGTCTAATAGAGTTGTCGCTAAATAAGGGAAAAAAATCACTCTAACCTAGACAGAGCAATAATTCCCAGCATTTTTGCTATCCCATAGCTACAATTCTTACAGAACAAGGTTTTTGGGATTTTTTTAAGTTATAAAGCCACAAGTCTAATATCTGTTTCGTAACGATGATAGTGGTCGCAAGCTATTGCACCTGTATCGCCATGTAACACTTTTCCTGGAGTTTGGCTAAAGGTATCCCAGACGCTAGGTTTGCGACCTGCTTCTGTGGCGGCACCTTCTATTTGATAGGAAGCGGTAGCTACTCCCCACATAAAATCGTCTGGAAATTTATAACTATTCATATATTCAATTTTTTTCAAAGGAAACAGGAAACAGGGAATATACAGCGCTTTCTGTTGTTATGAGGTACACCCCGAAGCGGACAAGATGCCCGCACTACAATATTTTCATCATTTACCCTGTACCTCATTTGCCCGAAATATGCTGTAGAATCTAAATGATTTTTAGCTGATCACAAGGACATTATGTTTACTACTCCTTCATCTCCCCATCTCCCCATCTCCCCATCTCCCCATCTCCCCATCTCTCCCGCTCAAGAAAACCTCGATCAAAAATGAGGAACTGATTTTCTCAGTTCCCCATCCGTTATTTCCATTTGAATCTATAATTTGCAAAGTATTCCCAAAAAGTTGAATAAATCAATTATTTCTAAATTCCTAATTTTAGTTTGAATCCTTCTTCTCGTTTATCCCCTTCTAGGGTATTTTCTAGAGGATTTTCTGATTTAGGCAGATCTGAGTTTACAGGAATCGAGACTCCTGGTATCACTTCTACGTTTTGTTGTTGACGACGCAGTTCATAAGGTTTAATTCCATTTGTAGGAGAGCTACTAGATTTTGGGTCATCAGTATATGTGCTGTAATTATCTTTATTAATGGATCTGCCTTCTACTGTCTTCAGAGAGTCTCCAGAAAGAGTTGTTTCTCCAATTTGAGGATTATTTGATTGTGCTCTAGTAGTAGGAGTATAAGATAGCAAGATTGCACCAATACCTAAGATAGTAATGATTGTCTTCATTATCAATTTTCTTTTATTGTTGTGTAGGGTTTATATCCTTTATTGTACTATCTAATTATTGAAAATGCTAGGAAAACTTTTTCTAAATGTAGAAATAATACTTCAGTATAACTACTAAATTTATTTTAATTTTAATGTAAAAAAACAATCTAAGCACAAATGCTGATAGTTCTTTACAAATACTATTTTTCGTCAAAAAAAGTATATTTTTTTAGATAAATTAGTCACTTATTACTTTCTTCAGTAAAAACATTAAATTAAACTTAAAATATTCAACAAAAACAACTGTTGAAGTTGCAACTTTAGTGTGTACTATACCTAATGATTATTTCAGGAATCGGAGATACTAATTATAGTAAAGAGTTTAAATTTAAATCCAGATAAAAAAATATTTGTCAAGTTACTTCTGAACTTTACTGATAAATTTTTCAAACATAAACATAAATGTAAAAAAATAGTAGGTTTTAGAGAGGTATTTTCAACAATTCTTTATGGAAAAAAGTAGGAAAAGGTGTAAAATAGTATCTTAGCAATTAATCTATAAAATTATTAGAAAAATTGATATTAATTATACCAAATTTTTTCAGATTATTCGCTAGTAATATTTTTGACTCCTCATCCTCCTCTGCCCAACACAAAGGAAATAAAAACTTAAAAATCACTTAATAGCCTAATCTTTCTGAGAACAAAAGTTAACACGGTTTCTTGGGAAGAAATTATATCAGCTCGACCTTCCATTCCTGGTTGGATTAGATATTGACGACCGCTCCTAACTAAGTAAGGTTTTTCAGGTTCTATAGTCACTTCATAATAAGCTTCACGAAGTGCTTCTGAGGTGATAGCATCTGGAGAAATTGAATTGACAGTTCCTTTGAGAATACCATAGTCCGGAAAAGGATACGCTGAAATCCTCATTTGCACAGGTAGGCCGACTTTTACCCTAGCAATATCTGCTGCTGTTACTTTGCCTTTAAATACTAAAGGTGCATTACTAGGAACAATCTGAGCGATCGCTGCTCCTGACTTTACAGTTTGCCCAGGATTACGCAAAGATAGTTTAAAGATAGTACCATCTACAGGGACTCGAATTACACTATTATCAAGTTTAATATCTACTTTTTCTAGTTCTCTGGTACCTGCAGTCAAATCTTTAATTAATTTTGTCCGCTTCACAATTAGGTCTCGTCGATCCTTAGCAAATTGTTGCGCAACTGTAGGTAAAGATTGAGATAAATCTAAAATGGCTGATTCAACAGATGCATTATCTATTTTATTGTTTGCTGTTGTACTCGATCTAGATTTCTGAAAAGTCTGAGGTTTCGCGGTAGCTAAAATTTGAACTTCTACAGCAGAAATTTGTTGATTTATCTGTTCTAGTTCTACCTCACACTGTTTTATTTTTTCCTGTAGTTGATTTTTTTGGCGATTAAGTGCAGATTCATCTATGCGTGCGATGGTATCTCCCATCTCAACAGTTTGATTTTCACTTACTTCTACACTTTCAACTTTACCTTCTGTAAGTGCCTGAATAATTCTGACGTCTCCTGTTGGTCGAGCAATTGCTTCAGTTTTGACAGTGGGGTTATACTTTACTACACTCATTAGAGCAATAGCGACACCAAATGTTCCCACTAAAAACATTCCTCCTATTTTGCTCCAAGGACTTAGAGGAGGGAGAAATTCATCACTTTCTAGAGGTTGTAGTTCTACATAATCAGAATTATTTAACATAATTGATATTCACTTATTAAATTGAAGAAGGTGGTAGGTTTTAGGTGGTAGGTTTTAGGTGAAAAAGCTTACCGAAAAATTTGGGTAGTTACGCCTCCTCTTTTAAGAGGATAAAAAGCAGTCGATCTTCGGAGCTTCCCGTAGGGTGGGATGGCGCCATTCGGAGCGGGTCTGTAAGAACAGGTCTCTTCGCCATATCCATGAGACCAAGAGAAAAGAAAATTCCGTATTTTCGTAGCCTCCTGATTGCAGAGGTACTGAAGTCCGCAGTTCCTCCGGAGGAGGCGTGCCTGATAACTGAAATGACCGCACCACCTACATACCTAATACGCAAGGGAAGTCTAGGGATAATAGTTATTTTACTAATTTCTTACAAATTATTTAGAGAGTTGCTATATCAACTTAGAGTAATGAGCGGTAAGAGTGTTGTATACGAACCCTCTACAATATAATGTAGATAGTATTGTTTTTTGAATTTGGTATGACAAATTATTGATAACTGCTGTATTTAATTTATACTCTAATAATTTTTGCAGATTTGTTTCAACTTAATCCGGATAGAATGAAAACTTGAAGAAATTAGGATTAAAGTCAACAATTAACAATAATATCATGTCCGGTTGAACAGTTATAAATAAACGACGGAGTCCTCAGGAGTCAACCCACCCCTAACCCCTCCCAGGAGGGGAAGTCAGGAGTCAGGAGAAAAAAAGAGGGAAGAAGAAGGAAAAAAAGGAGAAAGTTTTTTCATCACTAATTATCCGGACATGATATAACCCGATCGTCGAAGTATACAAAACTCCGGACACTGCAGATTATTTTGGAATTATCAAGTACAATTCCTTCATAAATTCAAGAACTCAGCTAAAGATTACTACTATTTAATTCAGGACTTACGCATGAGGTACGAAGAACTAGGATTTGAGATGGCTTTCCGTTCCGGACTGCTGCGCAAACCCTGTGGATTGCTTCGGACGAAAATTAGGTTGCAGGTGCGTAAGTCCTATAATTAAAATTATTAACCATGAGGAAGTTAATTATGCAAGAACTTCAAAAAAAGCAACTTTTTACAAAACTTAATCCTAAAGAATCTACCTACATAAATGGTGGTTACAATGAAAATTATCAAAATCGCCGTAATTTTTTAGGTTTTCAACTTTGTCCTCGCAGTTATTATGGTGATAACCGCTATTATTCTGACTACCAACCTTATAATTCTAATTACTATAAAGGGAATATAAAAGGCTACTACTAAAGTATTTTTTGTGTTTATACTTCTATTGATTAAAGCACAATTAATTGTAACTTTATAGTAGCGATCTAGTAGTGAAGTACTATTATATAGTGCTGATTATTGTGCTACAAAAAAAAATTATCTCCAATACCTCCATTGCAATTTTAAATATATATAACCCTGATGGAATATCTTATACAAATTCCCATGCATTAATGCTATGCTTAGGTAGCACTTCAGTTATCAAGTAATTAACACAGGTTGAATAACTTTTTTGCTAATTAGTAGCTCAGTTAATGTTAATAATTATTATCTTTACTTCCCCTCCTAGGAGTGGTTAGGGATGGGTTCCCCTCCTGTACGGAAGTTGCATACAAGGTCTTGTAGGGGCAAACGGCCGTTTGCCCCTACTCTCCTACCCCCGGCTCAAGAAAATGTAGAAAAGTTTTTGATAAATGGTATTAGGTATCTCTAGAAAAGAGGAATTAGGAGTAAATAATTGATGTGTATAGTGCAATAATTGATTTTATTTTTGATTATTGGAAATGTCTATTTATGTACTTAAATATAGGGAGATAGAGAGATGGTGAATATGGGGGGGATTTTCACCTTTTTCCCCTATTCTATTTCTCGATCTCCTGACTTCTGTACGTCGCCCTACCGATGGCTCCCCTACCTGAGTCCTTTGCCAAAAATTCGTACCTTTACAAAGATACCAAATGGCCTCTATATAGCATTTTTAATATTTGCTTAGTAATTTTTGATTTGAAATTACTCAGATAAATAGTTATCCGGATATTACCAACTTATGAAGAATACTTAACTGTAATTCCTGCTATACATAGGAATTATTAAACATTACTAATGTAATTAAAGTTGAGGAAAATTTTCATGCAAGAAACAAAAAATAATCAACTCTTTACTGAAATTTCTTCAGAAGAGTCTGCCACTATTAATGGTGGTCATGGCTATTATGGTCGTCGGCATTACAGTTATGGGTATCGTAGTTATTACCGTAGTCGGCCTGTACGTTACTACTCTCGTCGTCGCTACTATAGGTCTGGGTATAACTGCTACTAATTTCAACTTATGAGTTGAATTCCAAAGCATTTTTAAAGTGCTTTTTAGCAACCTCTAAAGAATCGCTAATCAAAAAAAAATTCTCCGGATTCTGGAATTCACCAAGGAAAAATACATTAGAAATAGCAAGATAGTTAAATAAATATCGATAATTTTTAACCATCTTGTAAACACAATTAATCAAGAGGATAATCTTATGCAAGAAACTCAAAACACTGAATTATTTTCTGAGCTTTCTACCGAAGAATCTGCCACTATTAATGGTGGTCATCATTTCGATGGTTACGATTATGGTCGTTTTCGACGTTATTCTCGTCGCCCTGTGAGTTATCACTACCATAGTTATCGCTATAGTCGTCCTGTACGTTACAGCTATAGACGTTACGATTGCTACTAAAAATTGGCTATATAATTACAACTTTTTAAGTTGAATTTATAGTTGAATTAAATTTAGCACCTATAGTTTTATAGGTGCTTTTTTATAACAATTGAATTCTGAGTACTGGAATTTAGACTAAATAGTTGAACAGATTTTCAAAGAAAAGAGGTACAAAGTTTTATTGCTCTAGGGAACACCGGATCTGGGAACAGGCAACAGGAAATACAGGAATAAATAGTCTTATAACTGTACCTCACTATCTTTAAAAGTGCTGTAAGCTGCTTGGCAACTGCTATACCTACTTCCCCTCTTGATTGCGAATATCGCACATTTCATTTTCTCAAGCATCAACCAAAATTATCAGGTGTGTGGAGGGAAAATATCTACTATCGCAATAGTCATTTACCAAAATTATCAGGTGTGTGGAGGAAAAATATCTACTTCCTCTCTTTGTTGCGAATGTCGCAATAGTCATTTCATTTCGTTAAGCAACCAAAAATTATTAGGTGTGTGGAGAGAAAATATCTACTTCCCCTCTCTGTTGCGGATGTCGCAATAGTCATTTCATTTTATCAAGCACCATTGATCAGGTGTGTGAAGGAAAAATATCTACTTCCCTCTCTGTTGCGGATATCGCAATAGTCATTTCATTTTATCAAGCACCATTGATCAGGTGTGTGGAGGAAAAATATCTACTTCCCCTCTCTGTTGCGGATGTCGCAATAGTCATTTCATTTCGTTAAGCAACCAAAAATTATTAGGTGTGTGGAGGGGACATGATTTGACATACTCCCCGGCGTAAACGCACGGGGATTCTCCTGGAACCAGGATTCTTGGTTCAATGAGTCCACTTAAACTAAACACCTTACGGCATCTAGTCCAGAGATGGTTCTCTCCCCAAGCGTTCGCTCTATTTCAAGAGCCTGTTTCCGTATGCCCTACGGTACAGTTTAAACCTTAAAAAAAACTTTGGTTCTCTGGTACTTGTTGCTTAAAGCTTTTCCATACACAAGCATTCCTGTGCAAAACCCCCTAACTTTAGTTTTCAAGGTGCTAGTTTGCTACGATTAGTAGCTAGGTTTTTAGAGCGGTTAAATACCTTTGCCGCTTTCATAAGTATAACGTAAAGTTGCCCTAAAAGGGCAAGGCTTTAAACCCAATTTTTCGGTAATATCATTTCCGCTTGAATACTTATTCTTTGGTAGAAGGAAGACAGAAGGCAGAAGATTTTCTTCCCATTGTGATGTAATTTTATACACAAACGATGCTACCGGACATGATATAACAAACCCATACTGACACTTATGTTTTCAATCTAGGTTTGTTATATCTATTGAAGACGTTAAATTTGACAATAACGTTGTAAACCTGCTGTTTCCTGACTATATGCTTCCATATCAATTTTCACAGGTTCGACATTCCAAATTTCCTGACAATATTCATTAATAGTACGGTCAGCTGAAAATTTACCCATATTAATAGAGTTAATAATCGACATCCGAGTCCAATATTCGGGGTTACGATAAGCCTGATTAACTCTTTCCTGACAATCAATATAAGTCTGATAATCAGCAAACAACATATATTCATCTTTTCTTAGTAAAGATTCTACAATTGGATGGAATAAATGTGGTTTGCCAGGTGAGAAATAACCAGAAACAATACGGTCAATAACCTGCCGTAATTCTTGGTTATAAGTATAGTATTGCTCCGGATTATATCCTTGATATTTTAATGCTTTAGCCTCTTCAACATTCAATCCAAATAGGAAGAAATTTTCAGCACCAACAGCTTCGCGAATCTCAATATTTGCCCCATCAAGAGTACCAATAGTTAAAGCACCATTTAGGGAAAATTTCATATTGCCAGTACCAGAAGCTTCCTTTCCAGCAGTAGAAATTTGCTCAGAAAGGTCGGCAGCAGGATAAATTCGCTGACCGATAGATACAGAGAAATTAGGTATAAAAACTACCTTGAGGCGATCGCGTACATCTGGGTCATTATTTACTATTTCCCCTACAGCATTAATTAATTTAATGACTAATTTTGCCATATAATAACCTGGTGCAGCCTTCGCGCCAAAAATGAAAGTGCGGTGCAAAATATCTACATCTGGATTCTGTTTAATTCGATTATAAATGGTAATAATATGCAGCACATTCAACAGTTGACGCTTATATTCATGGAGTCGTTTTACCTGAATATCAAACAGAGAGTTAGGATTAACTACAATTCCTATTTTTTGCTGAATATAAGCAGCTAAATCTTGCTTATTTTCATGTTTAATCTGACTCCAATTATGACGAAATTCAGGGTCATCAATAAACCTCTCAAGCTGCTTAATTTCCTCTAAATTTTTAATCCAATTTTTGCCAATTTTATCCGTAATTAGTAATGCCAACTTCGGGTTACTAATTAATAACCAACGACGAGGAGTAATACCATTAGTTTTATTCGTAAATTTATCAGGCCAAAATTCGTAGAAATCTCTCAAAACATCTGTTTTCAACAGTTGAGTATGCAATGCTGCCACACCATTGATAGCATGAGCGCCAGTACAGGCTAAATGAGCCATCCGCACGCGTTTTTCAGGAAATTCTTCGATCAGAGACATCCGTGCCAACCGCCCATCATCTCCTGGATAACGTTTCTTAACTTTTTCTAGGAAACGGAAATTAATTTCATAGATAATTTCAAGATGTCGTGGTAGCAGAGTTGCGAACATACTGACTGGCCAACGTTCTAGAGCTTCTGATAGCAGTGTATGGTTAGTATAGCCAAAGGTATTTTGAGTAATACTCCAAGCTTTTTCCCACTCCATATCATGCTCGTCTACTAACAGGCGCATTAATTCAGCGACCCCTATAGAGGGGTGAGTATCATTGAGCTGAATGGCTGCTTTTTCGTGGAAGTTATCTAAATTGGGATTCCGTGACAAGTGAGTACGAATGATATCTTGCAGAGAACAACTGACGAAGAAATACTGTTGCTCTAAGCGCAACATTTTGCCTTGAAATATATTATCGTTGGGATAGAGAACTTTAGAAATATTTTCAGAGGAAGTTTTGTCTTCGACGGCGCGGTGATAGTCACCGGAATCAAAAACTTGCAGGTCAAATTCATTACTTGCTTTAGCACTCCAGAGGCGTAGAGTATTTACTGTGTTGGTATTGTACCCAGGCACAAGAGTATCGTAGGGCATTCCAATGACTGTACGTTCAGGTATCCACCTAACCCGATAGTTGCCTTGCTTATCTGGGTACGCCTCTGTGTAACCGCCGAATTTAATTTCTACTTGGTCTTCATGGCGAGGAATTTCCCAAGGGTTGCCCAGGCTTAACCATTTGTCTGGTTGTTCAACTTGATAGCCGTTTTGAATTTGTTGTTTGAAAATGCCAAATTCATAACGAATACCGTAGCCTACTGCCGGAATTTCTAGGGTGGCGAGGGAGTCTAGGAAACAAGCAGCTAGACGACCTAAACCACCATTACCTAAACCAGGTTCTGGTTCTTTTTCGATCAAGTCATCAAGTTTAAGACATGATTCTTCTAGAGCTTGACGCGCAACTTCCCAACAGCCTACATTGACTAGGTTTTTAGCTAGTTGGCGACCCATGAGAAATTCGGCTGAGAGATAGTATACTGTTTTGACGTTTTGATGGAAGTATGTTTTTGTGGTTTTGAGCCAACGGTGCAATAAGCGATCGCGCACTGTATATGCTAAAGCCATATAATAATTATAGGTAGTAGCAAATTCTATATCTTTCCCCTGTAAATAATATAAGTTATCGGCGATCGCTCGTTTGATGGTATCGAGGCTAGTGCCTGTACGATCGTCTTCTACTTGAATTTTGACTTTTTCTGTGTACGATGCACTCTGTTCTTGGTGTACTTCTTGCATAATTCTAGAATTTGGTAATCTGACGATTTATTGACAACATTCAAAGCAAATTTACAGGGCTTTTTAAGAATTAGTTCAGTCCCCATATTCTGGTGAAAAGCTCTATTTTTAGTTAACTTTTCATTTAGTATTTAGAATTACTTCAGCTTGTATCTGGTAGTTTTTTTCTGTTTTAATAATACACCCATTTGATTACTTTTCATAGAGATTAAGTTTTATCATTTTAATTTATTTCTATATCAAATCAAAAATATTTTAGTATAATGTAATAATTTTTTCAAAAAATTAATTGATTTTCTGATTTAATTTATTGACAAATTTTTAATTGTGGTAAATTTTAAAGAAAAAATAAAATATTAGATAAATTTCAAGATAATAGAGTATGTTATCGAGGTTTTAAATTAAAAAAAAGAAAACAGAGAATCAAAAATAGAATAACTGAATAGTTAATACCTTTAAATTAATATGATATTAAATGAACTAGACAGTAGCGCACATAATTAATATTAGATACAAAAATTGCTTCTAGTGGAACTTTTTTGTTACCTTTTAATTGATGAGTTTTAAAATAGTTTAGGAGTGAATTGCATTGATAGTATCACCGATTTAATATTAGAGAATAAAGGAGTACAATTTATTATTACTAGCCATCATCAATAATATCGGAACTAAAAATTGGAAAATAGTCACTCGTTAAGGTAACCTAGTATAGGTTAAAATGATTGTGTCTTCGTTTATCTAAAATATAAAAACCCCAACGTTGTACTTATGACTCAATCTTTTGCTACTACTACACAAGCTGCTTTTTTGCTCAATATCTCCACTGGTAGATTGCGGGAGCTACTGAATCAAGGTCGTGTTAGAGATGCTCGTAAAGTCGGAAGACTTTGGATGATTCCCCTTAACCATCGGGGAATGCCAGAAATTAAACCAGGTCGTCGTGGTCCCGAAGGTACTTGGAACAAGAATCGACGCTCCGGCAATACTTTTGTTCATGTTCTGCGAAAGACTATTGACTATAACCGAGATTATGAAACTTCTCATCCAGTAGTTGCTGTGAAAGTGGGAGATAAAAAGGATTATTGCCATGCCCTGAAAATTCACGGACCTTGCCAAATCGTCTATCAACCCCATAACCCGAATAAAAGTCAAGCCGGGGGAGCTCGTCTGTGGATAGAAGTAGAACCACAATATATAGTAGAGCGAGTATACTTCAGCGATGGAGATTATGGTCCGCCACCAGAGGTGACTGAGCAGAGGGCAAAACTTAAAAAGAAAAAGTTACAGAAGAAAAAGTTACAGAAGAAAAAGTCAAAAATTAAAGGAAAAAGAAAATAACAGAGTCAGTTAGACAAATAGTTAGCTAGGAAAAGAGAGTTTAATTTATGAGCAGTGGATGTCTTCTGTTCTGTTTTGTGCTGTCTCTAAATAAATAGAATTATCTTTTGCAAAAGCTTTAATTTCAGCTCATTTTTCTAGTGCTTTTGCCATTTGCTCGCCACGAGATTTTTGATTTGACTCTGGTTTCTTTTCTCAGAAAGTAACGTAGACTTCTTGGGGCGATCGCCTAACTCTGGAGCATCTTCTGTTCACTCTAAATGGTTTCCTATTAATACAGCGTTATAAGTGCGTAACATAACATTTTTTGATTATTTGTTATAACCAATTATAGACATATTTGGTGTTATAAAGGTGGAAAAATTTATCATTAGGATGTGCTTTAAACCACCAATCTTAACTGAAAAAAAATTGAATAACCTGAGATTTTTGCTATTTAATTAAGGAAAAAATCTACATTTAGAAAGGCATCGGATCATCAAGATCATCAATCACTGGTTTACCCGTCACTTTTTCTATTTTCTGAATCAAAGCTTCTTTTCTGTGAGCGAAAAAGCCATCAAAATCATCATTCCAAAGATGTAAAGGTTCAATATTATGAGAGCGTAAAATTTCCTCCATCTGGTTTTTACCCATTTTACCTTCTTTCATTATTACTTTGAGGTACTCACTAGGAGACTTACCGCCTATTTTACGATTTGTTTCGGCTGATAATGGCGTTTTATTCACTACGCTGTTATATTCATTAGGATATAAATTTTTCTTTTTACACCAAGCTTGAGGAAAGATATGGTGCATCTCTATCTTCTCATCGAAATACTTTTTTGAATTAATAGGGTAGTCTGTTAAAAAATCTCTACAATCGTCTTGCATTAACAAAGCACACAAACCCTTAAAATGTGGACTATTTTTGCCTTTTAATTTCAACAGTTTGCTCTTATAAAAACTAGAATTTCCTGCTCTTCCTGGCATTTTATTTTCTTTACCTAAAATCCATTCTGATACTTTAAGTTCCGCTAACAATACCTTTTCAAATGTTATTCCAGAACCATAGTTTCCACTAAAAACACCACACCAAAACCACTTAGCTATTTTATTTTTAGTTCCTGCAGTTTTCCACTTGGTAATGCCGATTTTTATGAAAGCTACAGCCATAGACATTATTTGTGTTATATAAGGAACTTCGTATTCAGTAAAAATTTTTTCCCCATGTAAAAACTTTTCTATCTCTTTCAATGAGTCCTGAATTTCATTAGACCATTTTTTGTAATCCTCCAGTTTCAAGTCCAGAATATCAATATCTCGACATTTAGGGTTATTTTGACTGTCAGTAGCTAGTAAAGTCACTGCGGTCAAAAAAGCACTTTCATCAATTTTACTAAAAACGTGCTTTGGTTTACCACCATTAGTTAATTTTTCTTGACGCTTTTTCCAATCTTCTCGTAGTGGAAAATTGTCAGTCGCAAATTGTGCAGTTAATAAATCAAATGTCTTGAGTTTCTCATTACTTTGATTAACTCTCAAAAATATCTGAGATATAGCTGGTTTAGGTGTTTTTTTAGGTAGTTCAATATATGGTATTACAAACTTTCCAAAAGAGTCAGCAATTACTTTGTCATAAAATTCTTTATACAATTTGATTTTGTCTGGATTCTTTTCCCAATACTTGCAATATCCTTGTTGCCAATCGAATGAGTCGAAAATTTTTGTCAGAGGATATAATCCATATTCATATTGTTTTTCTGGATCCAAAGCATCAAGATACTTCTTTTGTCTATCTTCTGTAATTCCTACTATTGCATCATCTCTTCTATAGTCTGACTTTAGTGCATCTTCTATTTGTAAGTAGTACCGAACCTTAATAGATTTCTTCCTATGTCCAGTTGTAGTTGATACTGGCTGGTTTGACATCAAAGCTTGATACAGAGCTGTTAAACGTTGCTGACCATCAAGAATAAGTTTTTCTGGTTCAACTTCTTTCACAACCTTTACTCCCTCTATTAAGCGAGCTTTAAACTTAACATCAGGACTACCAGTTTCCAGCAGCAAAATCGATCCAATTGGATAGGACAATGAAACACTGCCTAATAATCGGCGTATAGTTTCATCATCCCACTTCCAATCTCTCTGAAAATCTGGTAATTGTATATTCCCGTTTTTAATATCTTCAAGGCAGTCTTTCAAATTAAACTTATCAGAATTGACCATACTTTTGTAATCCTTTTGTATTTATATAGACAATAAATTAATTAAGGTGAGCAAACTGCCCACCTTAATATTTTTTAGATTCTACTACTTACTACTTCCCAACACCAACTGGCATTCCCAAAATATCCTCAATCTTTGGCATCTCCTCCAACGGTATCACCCGACCTTCATCCTCAAAACCAGCAATTTGATCGAAATTCAAATACCGATACAAATCACCCGCAAACGGATCGACTTTCTCTTTCATAATCTCCAAATACTCATCCACACTAGGTATCCGACCCAACAGCGCACACACCGCAGCCAACTCAGCAGAACCCAAATAAACACGAGCGCCTTTACCCATGCGATTATTAAAATTCCTGGTCGAGGTCGAGAAAACTGTCACCCCATTTTCAACCCGTGCCTGATTTCCCATACACAAAGAACATCCAGGCATTTCCGTCCGCGCACCAGCAGCAGCAAACACCCCATACATTCCTTCCTCACGCAACTGTTTCTCATCCATACGAGTTGGCGGACATATCCACAATACACCTTTGACTCGTCCTGCTCCTTCTAAGACTTTGGCAGCAGCGCGATAGTGACCGATATTTGTCATGCAGGAACCAATAAACACTTCATCAATTTTATCCCCTGCACATTCCGACATCAATTTAATATTATCCGGATCGTTAGGTGCTGCCACAATAGGTTCCTTGATTTCGTTCAAGTCTACTTCAATAATTTCCGCATATTCTGCATCCGCATCCCCTGACATCAACTCTGGATTTGCCAACCATTGCTCCATCTTAGCAACCCGACGCATAATTGTCCGCGCATCTGGATAACCCCGCGCCACCATATTCTTTAACAAAGCAATATTAGAACGCAAATACTCAGAAATTGTCTCCGTACCCAACTTAATTGTCGAACCAGCACAGGAACGTTCTGCACTTGCATCTGTCAATTCAAACGCCTGCTCAACCTTCAAATCTGGTAAACCTTCCATTTCCAAGATGCGCCCCGAAAACACATTTTTCTTATTCTCCAACGCTACAGTTAACAACCCTTTTTGAATCGCAACATAAGGAATAGCGTTCACAATATCCCGCAATGTTACGCCTGGTTGTAACTTACCTTTAAAGCGAACCAAAACAGATTCTGGCATATCCAACGGCATCAAACCCAAAGCTGCTGCAAACGCTACCAAACCAGAACCCGCAGGAAACGAAATTCCCAAAGGAAAACGGGTGTGAGAATCACCGCCAGTTCCCACAGTATCCGGTAACAACATCCGGTTTAACCAAGAGTGAATAATTCCATCTCCCGGACGCAACGCTACCCCACCACGAGCAGAAAAGAAATCAGGTAAGTCTTTATGAGTCTTAATATCTACTGGTTTGGGATAAGCAGCAGTGTGACAAAAACTCTGCATTACTAAGTCGGCACTGAAACCAAGACAAGCGAGTTCTTTCATTTCATCCCTGGTCATAGGTCCGGTGGTATCCTGAGAACCCACTGTTGTCATCAATGGTTCACAAGCTGTTCCCGGACGAACTCCTGGTAAACCGCAAGCTTTACCTACCATTTTCTGTGCCAAGCTGAAACCTTTACCTGTATCTGTTGGCATTTGGGGACGAGTAAATACAGTGCTAGTTTCTAATCCTAAAGCGTTACGAGTTTTGTCGGTGAGGGTACGCCCAATTAATAAAGGAATTCGCCCCCCTGCTTGTACTTCGTTGAGCATGGTTTCTGGTTTCAAGCTAAAGGTGGAAATTATTTCTCCTGCTTCATTGGTAATTTCACCTTTATAGGGATGAATAGTTATTACCATTCCCGTTTCCATTTTGGTAACATCACATTCGATGGGTAATCCCCCAGAATCTTCGGCAGTGTTGAAGAAAATAGGAGCAATTTTTCCTCCTAAAATATAACCACCAGAACGTTTATTGGGAATAAAAGGAATATCTTCTCCAATGTGCCACAACATGGAGTTACAGGCAGATTTCCTGGATGAACCCGTACCGACAACATCCCCAACGTAGGCAACTGGATAACCTTTTTGTTTTAATTCCGCAATAGTTTGCAAACCTTCTGGCATTTTTGATTCCAGCATCGCTAATGCGTGGAGTGGAATGTCGGGGCGAGTAGTGGCATGGGGAGCAGGTGACAGGTCGTCAGTGTTGGTTTCCCCAGGAACTTTGAAGACAGTGACTGTTATTGTTTCTGGGAGTTGGGGGCGAGTGGTAAACCATTCTGCTGCTGCCCAGGAGTCTACTACTTGTTTGGCGTAGGGGTTCGTTTCTGCTAATTCTATAACATCGTTAAAGGCGTCATAGACTAGCAGAATTTTGCTTAAAGCTTGAGCTGCTATATTTGCCAGTTCGGGATTTTCGGATTTGAGGATGTCAATGAGGGATTGAACGTTGTATCCACCTACCATTGTGCCTAATAATTCGACTGCGTAGGTGGGAGTTATTAGAGGACTGGTAATTTCTCCTTTGGCAATACCTGTGAGAAATCCTGCTTTGACATAAGCTGCTTCATCTACTCCTGGTGGTACGCGATCGCGCAGTAATGCCATTAACTTTTCTTCTGTTCCTACAGGTGGACTTTTCAAAAGTTCACATAATTCTGATGTTTGTTCAGCATCTAGTGGCAGTGGTGGAATTCCTAAATCTGCCCGTTGTTTAACGTGATTTTCATAGTTGTCTAACATTGTTCGGGTGTCCTCCAGGTTTACATCGTCAATTCTATAATTTTAGATATTTTTTTCAGGGATATATCTGATCCAATATCCCACCAATATAGAATGGTAACCTAACTAAAAAAACAGTAGGTTTCAATACTTCATTATTGCTTTTCCAGTTGTCTTTTTTACAGAAACTATTGTCTATAAAATTATGATTGCTACGCTCCAGAGATTCTAATTGTAGAAGACCTTGCTTAGAATCCTTACAATTAGTAGGACTTAAATCTGAGGGCGAACATTAAACCATTACCTAAAATCTATTTATCTTCTTCATCAAAACTTTATATAAATAGTTTATCTAGACTATATTTGTGTGCTATGGCTAATTTTTGATTGCTACCAACATGAAATTATTTGTGTGAGCAATTGCCTTTTTTGTGGCAGCGATCGCTTATATAACTAATCTTGACATATTATTTACCTACTTTAATTTTCATAAATCTTTAGAAAAAATATTAAAAAAAATTTACAAATTACTTTAAGATTTAATTATTGAGATTAAAATAAGTTTATGTTGCAATATTGATAATCTATCACAAGATGATTATCAGGTTTGATCGGGGTGTGATAATTTTTTCAGGTGCTATTTGATTTGAGAATGTAATAAATGTCACTTTTATGATTAGGGATCGCTAATTATTTCAGATCGGTAGTGTAACATAATCAGCAAAAAAATCAGAAAAGACAATCAAAATAAAATTAAAATAAATCAATAAAAATACAACTTTAAAAATACAACTTTATAAATAAATTAAAAAGTTAAAATATAGGTTTTAAGTAAGCTATGAAAAAAAGAAAAAATGAAGAATTGTGGAAGAATATTGCGGAAGTAATGCCAGTAGCAATAGTAATTAGCCGTGCAGTTGATTGTGTGATACTTTTCAATAACAAACTCTTTGAATTTACCTTTGGACTTCCTGGTCAAAAATTAATCGGTCGTCCCAAATCAGGTTTTTACTGTAATCCTCAAGAATGTGAATTGTTGTTCGCAAATCTGCATCAAGGAGGTGTAGTGCGAGACCGCGAAGTGTACTTAAAAAAAGCAGATGGCACACCATTTTGGGCTAAGACATCAATGCATTCCATCAAGTTTAATGGGGAAACTGCAATACTGTCAATATTTTTGGACATCTCAGAACGCAAATTTGCCCAACAGTCACTAAAAAGACAAGCTTTAACTTTTGAGAATATCTATGATGGGGTAATTCTTACGGATATTCATGGTCATATTATTGATTGGAACCCAGCAGCAACTAGAATGTTTGGCTATAGCAAAACTGAAGTTTTGGGTAAGACTTCAGGCATTTTACACAAACCGCAAGAAGCTTCTGTATTAACTCAGGAAATTCTCAAGAAGATGAAGGAAGATGGTCGCTGGGCAGGAGAAATAAACTTTATTCGCAAAGACGGTAGTGAAGGCGTATGCGAAACTACAGTTGTACCGATGTTAGATAAATCTCATCAGATAGTTGCAACTATAGGAGTTAACCGAGATATTACAGAGCAAAAGCAAGGGCAAGTAAATGAAGACCTACTCTTAGATTGCCTCAAATCTCGCGAACGTCAACAAGCAGCAGTAGCATGGTTAGGGCAAAAAGCTATAGCAACATCAGATTATCATACACTGCTTGATACAGCTGCCACCATAGTTGCCAAAACTTTGAATGTAAAATTTAGCCAAATTCTAGAGTTGTTACCTGGAAATAATGCTCTGCTCCTCCGTGCTGGAGTAGGTTGGAAAAAAGGATTGGTTGGTAAAGCTACAATTACTGCTGCCAGAGAAAAGTCTCAAGCTGGTTATACTCTTTTTGTTGACAAACCAGTTACGATCAAAGATTTTCCTGTGGAAACTAGCTTTTCAGGTTCTCCTCTCCTACATAACCATCACATCGTTAGTGGTGCTACTCTGATCATACCTAACTTGAAAATTACAGCATATCAAACAACCGATCCCGAACTTACTCATAAAGCTTGGGGTGTTTTGGGGGTTCATAGTTGTGAACATCGAGAATTTACCCAGGATGAAATATACTTTCTCGAAGCGATCGCTAATATTATCGCAACTGCCATTGAGCGTCATGCTAATCAGGAATACTTGGAACTGATGAAGCGGGCTCTTGATAGTAGTAACAATGGTATTGTGATCACTGATGCTACTCAGCCAGATAATCCCATTATTTATGTTAATCCTAGTTTCAAGCGCATTACAGGTTATAAAACTGAAGAACTAATTGGCAAAAATTGCCGATTTTTGCAGGGAAAATCAACAAATCAGCCAGCAATTTCTAAGTTAAGAAATGCCATTTTACATGGTCAAGAATGTCATGTTATTTTGCAAAATGTACGGAAAGATGGCACAGATTTTTGGAATGAACTATTCGTTGCACCAGTTTACAACTCTCAAAAGCATTTAACACATTTTATTGGTATTCAAACAGATGTTACGGAAAGATTCCGTTGGGAAGCAGAATTATTTATTAAGTCCCAAGCTTTAGAAGAATTTAGTTCTAGCCTCAAGCAACTACATAGAATTGCTACTTATAATTATTCTAATATAGAAGAACTTTTTGCTGATTATCTCCAAGCTGGTTGTGAAATTTTCGGCACGGATACTGGCGTTATTGGTGAAGTAAAGGAGGAATTATATATTATCAGAGCTGTAAAATCAAAGCAGGATTATTTTGTACCAGGAAGAAAATTTAATTTATGTGATACTTTCTGTAATAGAGTAGTTAAAGAAAAAAGAACAATCTGTATTGATGAGTTAGAACCCTCGGAAGCAAAAAGTATGCCCATAAAAGTATATATTTGTACTCCAATATTTGTAAATCATCAAATCTATGGTACTTTATGTTTCTTATCTTCCCAAGCAAGAATTAAAGAATTTGAATACTACGAAGAAGAAATTATTGAATTAATGGCTCAAGGAATTGGCAAATTTATTACAGCTCATCAAATAGAGTTGGAACGTCAGCAAGCTGAAGCGTTACTCCGAGAAAGCGAAAAACGTTACCGTCGTTTAGTAGAATCTTCACCAGAAGCTATATCAGTAATTTGGATGGAAAAAATTGTCTATATCAATACTGCTGGCGCTCAGTTACTTGGTGCAAAATCTCCAAAAGAAATTATTGGTCAATCGATCTGGAAATTTATTCACCCAGACTACATAGAATTAGAGAAGCAGAGACTGCAAAAAGTTCAGCACCAAAGACAACAAACACATTTAGAAGAAGAAAAGTTAATCACCCTGGATAGAGAAATTATAGATGTCGAAATAACTGGAATACCCTATACTTATTATGACAAGGCAGCAGTGCAGATAATGATTAGAGATATCACTCAACGCAAACAAGCACAGCAAAAACTGCTCCATGACGCCCTTCATGATGCACTGACAGGTTTACCAAACCGTACCTTATTATTTGATAGATTAGAACAAGCGCTGCGTCGGTCTAGACAACATTTAGATTATGAGTTTGTTGTTCTTTTTCTAGATTTGGATCGGTTTAAAGTAATTAACGACACATTAGGACATTATATAGGAGATCAACTATTAATAGCGATCGCCAAGATACTCCAGAGTTGTATTAAAGCATCAGATACTCTGGCAAGATTAGGAGGAGACGAATTCACAATATTATTAGAGTATCCACCGGACATTAGCTATGCTGCTAGAGTAGCTCGTAAAATTAATCAAAAACTTGCCAAACCAATTTATATAGAAGGACATGAAATTTTTACTACAGCTAGTATTGGTATTGTTCACAGTCGCGGAAATTTTGCTAATCATAATCATACCGATAAAAATTATCCCCCTATTTGTCCTGTCTACAACAATCCAGAAGACTTACTACGAGATGCAGATATTGCTATGTATAGGGCTAAAGCTTCTGGTAAAGCCAGACATGAAGTATTTGATTTGATCATGCACGACGAAGCTATATCCTTGCTGGAGCTAGAAAATGACCTCCGACGAGCTGTAGAAATGATTAAACAAGATCCAGCTAATTCTCAATTTATCTTAAATTACCAGCCAATTATCTGTTTATCTACAGGTAAAATTACAGGTTTTGAAGCTTTGATACGTTGGCATCATCCAACTAAAGGCTTGATTTCTCCAGGACAGTTTATTCCTCTGGCAGAAGAAACTGGTTTAATTGTTCCTCTAGGAATGTGGGTATTACGAGCTGCTTGTCATCAATTAACTATTTGGCAGCAAGAGTCCTTTGGACATAAATATCAAGAAAACAATTGTCAGTTTATAGTTAATAGCACTCAAGAAATATCCTCAACATCTAACTGTTTATCTCAAGTTAACAATGGCAATGGCAAATGTCATACTAATTGTCCTGCGTTTAATTCTACTTGTGAATTTCCTAACTACAATTTGACCATGAGTGTTAATCTTTCTAGTCACCAAATTTCACAACCAAATTTAGTAGAAGAAATTGACGAAATTTTGCAAGCAACAGACTGTAAACCTAATTATTTAAAACTTGAAATTACTGAAACAGTGATTATGAAAAATGTTATTTTAGCAACCACAGTATTGAATCAATTGAAAAATCGAAATATTAAATTATCAATTGATGACTTTGGTACAGGTTATTCATCATTAAGTTATCTACACCAATTCCCAATTAATAGTTTGAAAATTGATCGCTCTTTTGTTAGCTCATTAGACTTGAATGTTACTGGTCAATCGTTAAAAATTGTTAGTGCTATTACTGCACTAGCTCATAATTTAGGCTTAGACATCGTTGCAGAAGGAATAGAAACTCAAGAGCAAATGCAACAACTAAAGCGACTTAAATGTGAAAAAGGACAAGGATATTTATTTTCAAAACCAGTGGATAGTTACCAAGCAACTAAACTACTTCGTAATTTTAACTATCATCAAATATTGCAATAGATATTTTCAGGAAAGAGGGAACAGGGAACAGAGAACAGGGAACCCACCCCTCGCCCCTCCCCCTCCCAGGAGGGGAATAATTGATAATTTATGGATAAGAATTGATTTGATTTTTGATTTTTACCAGATGTCTAATAGACATCTTTAGCAAAGGAGTCAGGAGGGAAGAAAAAACAGAAGAAAGAGACAGTTTTTTGTTTGCTGGTACACAACTACGTTAACGCAGAGCGCGGAACAGAATTCTATCGCTAATTATCCGGATATGATATTACCACAAGCACTATATCTAGTAGAGCCTAACGGCCTTCACTCCCTACAGATGGCGTATAATTTGAGATTTTGCATAATCTCATGTCCGGTAGCATCGTTTGTGTATAAAATTAAGGTGACACTCTTGAGAAAACCTTCTGCCTCCTGCCTTCCTTCCACCAAAGTCTAATTATTCAACCGGACATGATATAAGTCCTGATATTATTTGGTAATATTATTTATGTTGAATTAAGTTAATAATTTATATAATTAATAGTGGCAATAATCAGTACATTTCCCAATATTTTTATCCAAGTTTTTCTAGTCGGAGCATGGTTAGGAATTATTTTAATTTTTGCTGAAGTACTTAACCGTTTTGCCAAAGTAGACCCAGAAATATCACGAAAAGTAGTTCATATTGGCACAGGTAATGTAATTCTATTAGCTTGGTGGTTACAAATTCCGGCATGGGTAGGTATTATGGCTGGAATTCTCTCAGCAGCGATCGCTTTAATTTCCTACCGACTTCCCATTCTTCCAAGTGTTAATAGTGTGGGGCGCAAAAGTTTAGGCACATTTTTCTATGCAGTTAGTATTGGCATTCTTATCGGTTGTTTTTGGTTTCTTGAACAACCTCAATATGCAGCTCTGGGTATTTTAATTATGGCTTGGGGCGATGGTTTAGCTGCTGTTATTGGTCAAAATTTTGGCAAACATCCTTATCAAGTTTGGGGAATGAAGAAAAGTTGGGAGGGTTCCCTAACTATGTGTTTGGTTAGTTATGCTATTTGTAGTTTGATTCTTTTGGCAGTACAAGGCAATATTTGGCAAACTTGGGTCGTTGCTATTCCTGTGGCACTAGCTGCTACTGGTTTGGAGACCTTATCAAAAATTGGTATTGATAATTTAACTGTGCCACTGGGTAGTGCTGCTCTATGCTTTTTGCTAAATCTATTTTTATAGAGGTAGGCAACAGAAAAAATAACTTAGTAATAGGTATATAAATAATATAATATATTAATATTTTATATATCCTTTTTTAAGCTTTTAACTCAGATTCTGCACCTCAATTTTTCACAGAAAAAGTATCACAAACATCAGTGGTTTGCTCAGTATTTATATTCTATAAATGATGATAATTTAACTGAGACAAAAGCCAAATTAAATTGAATAAATTAAGCATAAATACTTGATGCAGTCAGATAATTAGCCAGCATCATTCCCTACTGACTAATGCATGTCGCCAATCCGACGGCTCTCCTAAATGACTACTGACTACTTGCCCTTTATATTATGCTTTGAAGTGCCGAATGTAGGTTTTAAACTACTTATATCAAGTCTCATTGAACAAGCATAATAAACTTGGCGTTGCACAGCGACGAATGATTTGAGATTTTTGATTGAATTGGATTGTGGATTAATCAATTGCTAGAATGATTAATTAATGGTTATTTTTAGTCAGAGTCTAAACTAATTTTTGCCAATATCATTCCAGAATGTGCAACCCCATAAACTTTGCTTCTGGTAAAGCTATAGGGACTAACCATGATTAGTCCCTACATTATGGTTAATTAATTTGACTTGATATTATCTTTTCCCTTATAGGTTTAATACCCACGTGCGTCATAAGCGGTGTCTAAAATTGATTAGAGATCGACAGAGAGGAGCGTCAACTCTTCAGTATCCCGATTCACTGTTTCGGTCTTTTAGTCCTTCCTTCCTCAATAGTTCTGACAAAACTTATTTTTTTCTACTAAGCTAACAATTTTACTGAACCTTTTGTATTACTCTGCCCAATTAGGTCCGTGATAAGGGTCTCCTTCAAAAGGATTTACACCAATCATTGGATACATATCATCGCTAGGACCAAAAATGCGGCTAATTGCTTCTGATATATAAACAACAGCCTCTTCAATAGATTGGAAAATATTCATAATTTTTACCTCTTTTTTGTCAATAAAACTTTTATTTCCTTACACTTTTATTCTAGCTGCTTATTCTCTGACTTGATGATAGTTGTAATATTTGTTTGGAGGTTGTATTCTTTCGTAACTACTGACTATAGGGATCGACATAAAATGTGAATAATTATAGTTTTATCTTTACAAGAATTTACTTTGAGCTGATACTTTTCTAGGTTAAAACTCACAGGATTATCTATTCTATAATTTAAACTGTAGTATAACATCTTGATGCCAAAAGTATTAAATGCAAGGCTGATTATAATTAAAGCTACTATATTTATCGCCAATAAATTTTGGGATAGAGCCTTATCTGGCTAGAAATAACTTTAGAAGTCAAAGAAGCATAAGAGTTACTAATAGTTTTATGGAGAATTATCAAAATCACCTGGACAGATATAGTAATTTTTACTATAATTAACATAAAGAGCTTAGTTAGGAAGTTGTCCAATGACACAAGAAGATCGAGAACTTTCTCTCTCGCCAGAAGATTACAGTTTGTTAACAGACCTCTACCAACTAACAATGGCAGCTTGTTATATTGGGGAAGAAATAGACCAACGGCAAGCTAATTTTGAAGTATTTGTGCGAAGACTCCCGGTCGGTTTTGGCTATCTCATTGCCATGGGTTTAGCACAAGTATTAGACTATTTAGAAAAATTTCGATTTGACCACGCACAAATTGAGGCTTTACAGTCAACTGGGATATTTGCTAATGTTCCTAATAAATTTTGGTCGGTTTTGGCAGAGACTAAATTTACTGGAGATGTATGGGCAGTACCAGAAGGAACAGCTATATTTCCGAACCAACCTCTATTGCGGATAGAAGCTCCACTTTGGCAAGGACAGTTAGTGGAAACATATCTATTGAATACTCTCAACTACCAAACTTTAATTGCCACAAAAGCAGCTAGAATGCGGGATATTGCAGGCCATGATGCAAAGTTATTTGAATTTGGCACTAGACGTGCATTTAGTCCCCAAGCTAGTGTTTGGGCGGCTCGTGCTGCTTTAGCAGGTGGAATGGATGCTACTTCTAATGTTTTGGCAGCTTTGAAACTGGGTAGGAAACCAGTAGGTACAATGGCTCATGCTTTGGTGATGGCAATATCTGCCGTTGAAGGCACGGAGGAGGATGCTTTTCATGCTTTTCAACGATATTTTCCTGAAGCACCCCTATTGATAGATACTTACGATACGTCGGCAGCTACTCACCTATTAGCACAACGAGTCAAGCAGGATGATATGCAGGTGAGTGGGGTAAGGTTAGATTCAGGAAATTTAGTCCAATTATCCCAGGAGGTACGATCGCTACTACCAGAAGTGACAATTTTTGCTAGTGGAGATATAGATGAGTGGGAAATAGCTAGACTTCAGCGGGAGAATGCTTGTATAGATGGGTATGGTATTGGTACTAAGTTGGTAACTGGTGCCCCTGTCAATGGAGTTTATAAATTGGTAGAAATAGACGGCATTCCGGTGATGAAAAATTCTACGGGGAAAGTGAGTTATCCTGGTCGAAAACAAATATATAGATATCTGGAAAATGGTCAGTTAAAACAGGATTATTTGGGATTAATGGATGAAGATGTATCGAATCAAACAGAACATCAGACTGATTCTTTTATAAAATTAATGTCACAAGTAGTTAAAAATGGGAAAATAGTGCAAAAATCGGAAAATCTAGAAGCGATCGCTAAACGTACTGCTGCTTCTGTTGCTAGTTTGCCTCCAGAAATTCGTAGTCTAGAAAATCCTAATTTGTTACCAATGAAAATTTCTGATAACTTACAAGAAATTACACAAAAAACTCGGCGTTGCTGAAGAGCGTGTATAACATTAATCTTAATTATTTAGGAGTCAGTCCTCAGTCCTCAGTCCTCAGGAGGAAAGAAAGAAGAAGTAAAGAGTAGTAGAAGGAGAAAGTTTTTTTGTTTAGCTGGCGCACAACGCACGTTAACGGTATGCGACAGGTCAAGCGCAGCATTCCGCATCGAAAACATGGAGTGTGGAACGGAGTTCTATTCCGCTCTTATCCAGACATAATATTATAACCTCAAATCACCAACGCCAAAAACTCAAGCTAATATCATGTCCGGTAGCATCGGTATTATAAGCGCGAAAGTAAGGAAGAAGGAAGAGGGAAGAGGGAAGAAGGCTTAAAAGCTTGAAAAAACTTAAATTTCCTGTAGATATTCACCCTTGGTTTTACACAAACAATAAAGTGCGGACATGATATAAAATACTTAAAAAATAAATATTAAGAGAAAATGAGGAAAATGTTCTATTGAAGCGATATACCAAATTTCTGCTCCGTTTCCAGTGTTCGAGCTTGAATTTATACCTACCACCTAAGAACTTTACGACTGCTAATTAAACAAACATGATATTAAAAATAATCACTAACTACTAAATATCTCCAAAAATAAAAAATAAAATCAATTATTATCCATAAATTATCAATTATTTCCCCGACTCCCGACTCCCGACTCCCTCTTTAATATCTAATGAAAAGCACTGTAAAACAATTTAACTTCAATTGAGATCAAACTATGAATAATTCCCAAGTATTATCAGGTTTAATGGGCGTGTGTATTGGAGATGCTTTAGGCGTACCTGTCGAATTTTCCAGTCGCAACGAAAGAACAATTAAACCTGTCACAGAAATGATTGGTTATGGCGCACATAATCAACCACCAGGCACCTGGTCAGATGATAGTTCAATGACATTATGTTTAGCTGAATGTCTGTGTGAAGGGTTTGATTTAGAAGCGATCGCCCACTCTTTTTATCGGTGGCGTTATGAAGATTATTGGACTCCTCATGGTAAAGTTTTTGATATTGGAGGTACCACTGCTGCAGCTATTTCTCGGATTAAAAAAGGTGTCTCAGCAATAGAAGCTGGAGGTAAAGAAGATAGGAATAATGGCAATGGTTCGTTAATGAGAATTTTACCCCTAGCTTATTACTATAAAAACGTTGAATTTCCAGATTTAATTCAGCAAGTCCATGATTGTTCTTGTATAACTCATGGTCATTTAAGGTCACAAATGGCTTGTGGTATTTATATCAGTATAGCTATTTATTTATTACAAGGTTTAGAAGTAAAGAAAGCATATTTACAAGGAATTGAAAATATTCAACAAGTATATTCACAAGAAAAGTATGCAGGAGAGATATCTCGTTTCCGAAAAGTATTGGATGGAGAAATTGAATCTCTACCTGTAACCAGAATTCATGCGGGTGGTTATGTATTAGATACATTAGAAGCTTCTTTATGGTGTTTATTAACTACAAATTCTTTTGCCGAAGCTGTTTTAAAAGCAGTAAATTTAGGGGAAGATACAGATACAACTGGAGCCGTAACAGGAGGTTTAGCAGGAATTTATTATGGTATAGAAAATATGCCAAATGAGTGGATAGAAGTTATTGCTAGAAAAGATAATATAGTCAACTTAGCTACTCGTTTAGAAACTGCTATAGCCATCAGGAATCAGATGTGAGAATTGAGGTGTTAAGATATAGCAGTTATCTGATTCATATATATTCTTTTCTTCCCTCTATACCTATTCCCTAAAATAGCTGTTCTAAAAGCAGTAAATTTAGGAGAAGATACAGATACAACCGGAGCCTTCATTCATTGATAATGGATAATGGAAATTACCTCTGGTTAAAACCGTTCTTGATTTAATATAAGGAAATATTCTAGCACTTTTTTTCCCTTGAAAGAGGAGGCTAATAAAGCTGAATAATTAATAATTAATAATTATTAATTATTAATTATTCGGTGACAGGAGATTGAGCAGGAATTTATTATGGTATAGAAAATATGCCAAATGAGTGGATAGAAATTATTGCTAGAAAAGATGATATAGTAAATTTATCGACTCGTTTAGAAACTGCTATAGCCATCAGGAATCAGATGTGAGAATTGAGGTGTTCCTTGAAAGTATAGAATATAGCAGTTATCTTATTTATATATATTAGTCTATTCCCTATTCCCTGTTCCCTATTACCTAAAACAAAAGTATCCAATATCTCACAACTAAAATCATATTGCTATATATTAGAAAAATGTCCGACTTAGGAACTTATATAAAATCAAAAAAAATGACTCAAATTGCTTTATTCGGTACAAGTGCCGATCCACCAACATCCGGACATGAAACAATTATTAAATGGCTCTCTCAAAACTTCGATCAAGTAATAGTTTGGGCATCAGATAATCCCTTTAAATCACATAAAATACCCCTCAAACAACGTTCGGCAATGTTATCAATTTTGATTGAAAATATTGACTCTAATAAAAACAATATTTCTCTCAATTCAGAATTAAGTAGTCGTCGTACTATAGAAACCGTTGAACGTGCTAGAAAAAAATGGCATAATGCTGAATTTACTTTAGTAGTAGGTTCAGATTTAGTCAAACAATTACCAAGTTGGTATAAAATAGAAGAACTTTTGCAGAAAGTAGGATTATTAGTTGTACCTCGAAAAGGTATTACAATAGAAGAGGCAGATTTGCAAAAGTTAAGAGAACTAAATACAGGAGTAAAAATAGCTTCTTTAGAAGTTCCTAATGTTTCCTCATCCGCATATCGAGAGCAAGGAGACCCAGCAATTATTACGCCTCCCATTAAAGATTATATATATCGGGAGCAGTTATACAAATGCCAGGACGCGACTATAGAAAAAGTGTAAATAATAAAGCAGATTTTAAAGTAGGAGTAGATAACGTAATTTTTTCTGTCGATGCTCAACAAAACCGCTTATTGGTTTTATTAGTAATGCGGCAAAAGGAACCATTTATTAATTACTGGAGTTTGCCAGGTACATTAGTAATACAAGGAGAATCTCTAGAAGCAGCAGCTTACAGAATTTTAGCGGAAAAAATTAAGGTAAAAAATCTATATTTAGAGCAATTATATAGTTTTGGCGGTCCTGGTCGCGACCCCAGAGAATCTATTTATAATTGTCGATATTTATCAGTCAGTTATTTTGCCCTAGTGAGATTTGAAGAAGCAGAATTAATTGCCGATGGAGTAACAGGTATTGCTTGGTATCCTATTGAACAAATTCCTCAGTTAGCATTTGACCATAAAAAAATTATTGAGTATGGATATTCTAGATTACGCAATAAAATTGAATATAGTCCTATTGCTTTTGATGTTTTACCAGAGCAGTTTACTTTAGGGGAATTGTATCAACTTTATACAACTATTTTAGGAGACAATTTTTCAGATTATTCTAATTTTCGTGCCAGACTATTAAAGTTAGGTTTCTTATCTGATACTGGAGTAAAAACATCTCGGGGAGCAGGTAGACCAGCTAGTCTTTATCGGTTTAATTCTGAGGCATTCGCGTTAATCAAAGATAAACCTTTAATATTTATTTGATAGAGGTATGAAATTCAGAAAAAATTGATACCCCGAAGCAATCTCTTCAACTGTAGGGTATCTATGAGATTGCTTCAGGAATTTCTTTTACATTCCTTTCTATTTATAATTTTTGCGCTGATATTAATGTACTCAACAATTTCCTGGTTGCGAAGTTGAGCGATCGCTAAATCAAGTGGATGATCTTGTAGCTTTAAGATGTTTCCATAGAGGTTAATAGTGTAATTTTCTAGTTCATTTACTTCTTCTCTTTTTGTCAAATATTGCCATTGTTCGTTGGATTTGAGTTTTAAGTAACCATTAAGAAATATTCTAGCATCTGGGTAGTCTTTTTGTAGCTCTTTTAGAACATCATTTATATCCTTTTTACTCTCAAATATTATCTTTTTATCCTCAGTAGTGGTGCAATTATATACTATCTTTCTTCCCCAAATTTATCCTCCGTATATCCACCCAATAGCAACCATTACTGCCAAAATTTCTGTAGTTAAGATACCGGTTACAACTTACTAAAAAAGGCCGAACTTCAATACTCACAGTTATAATTTAATAATTTGAGATTTTACATTGATAACAACCAACTCTTTCCCGCAATCAGCTTAGGGAAGATACCTCAACTATTAACTTAGGCGTTGGTGAATTACTGTATGATATTAATTTTAATTACTTAGGAGTCAGGAGTCAGAAGTCAGGAGAAAGAAAAGTGATTTTCAGTCAATTAAGTAAAGACAATATCTAATCTTTCCATTCAAGTAATTACTCTTAATTTACCTAAATTACTGATTTAATACCTCAAATAACCAACGCCAAAAAATGATAACCCTGTAGGAAGGTTGCATGCAACCTTCCTACCATTTGTAAAAAACATTTATAAAATTGGTATAATGAATCAAAAAAGTCTGACTTTAACCGGATTATTTTTAACAACCTTCCTCCTAATAACAATAAACTTATTTTCTGCCGAGGATGCCGAAAGTAAATCACAAAACCCTCTATCTCTTGGTTTCCAAACAATTAGTAATTCTCAGGGAACAACTCTCTATCAAAAAGATTTAGATTATGTACAAGTTGTTGATTTAACTCAAGGTGCAAAAATTAATTTTATCTATGGAAATATCACAGACTTAGGTACTAAAAAAGGAGCTTATGGCGGTAACGATCCACAATTTGAACGTCAGACAATATCACAAGTATGGTCTGATTTATCCTCCGTAAAACCTAATTTATTTTGCATCACTAACGGTCAATTTTTTAGAAACGATAAAAACTCCTCTACAGGGTTAGCATTTCCTGTAAAGTCAGATGGAATTATAGTTAGTGATGGTTATGCAGGAGAAATAGAATTTCCCGATGAAAAGTTAATGCTAGAAGTCTGGAATGATAGAGCATTAATTACTAAATTTCAGCCAAATAATCTCCAATTATCAACAGCACCTAATCTTATTGTTGGTTTACAGGAAAACGCTGATAAAGGAGTCAAAGATAAAACAGGTAGAACATTTATTGGAGTCAAAGATAAAGATGGCGATCGCCTCAATGAAACAATTTTAATTTTTACTTCTAAACAAGCAACTCAACCCCATGCTGCTAATGTTTTGAAAAGTTTCGGGACCACTCAAGTAATAATGTTAGATGGTGGAGGTTCTACACAATTAATTTGTCAGGGGAATAATTATATAACTTCACCAAGAACCATACCTCAAATGATTGTTATATTAGGGTAGTTTTATGAATACTTGGTAAAGTTATTGATACTTTTTAGGTGTTTATTTAAAAATTTGCTGTTGGAGTAATTTTTCTAATTTGTAGCGACATATAGAAAAGTTTGGATAAAGTTCAATAGCTTTTTGATAAGAAGCGATCGCCTCTTCTAACTTCCCTTGTTTTTCTAAAATAGTGGCTAAATGATAGTACGACCAAGAAAAATCAGGGTTAATTTCTATTGTTTTACGATAAGCGGTGACAGCTTGGTCATCTTTGTTTTGTTCTCGGAAAATATTACCTAATTTATAATAAGACCAAGAGTGCTTCGGATTAATTTCTATTACTTTTTGATATGTAGTAAGAGCTGAATTAAATTCTCTTTGTTTATAAAATTCTTCAGCTATTTGAAAATAATACTCATAGTCATCAATATTTTTTCTGATGGTTGGTGCTATCTCTTTTTTTATTGTATTGTCTCCTCCTTGAAAATATAAGTCAACAAAACTATTAATTTCTTCTACTAATTTTTTATCTGACTCACTGAAACTTATTTCTGCTCCCCTACCAGATACACCAATGTTGTATTGCCCAATCTTGCTTTTGTCACTTATGAATCCATCAACTATTGTGTCAATAGAATTAGGTTCTAAATTTAATTGCAGAAATTCATTAATATCCCGTGCAACATTAAAAGGTATTTTTTCTACTTCTTGATAAGAAACATATAGCAATGATTCCGATTTTTTATCCAGCCAAGTTTTGGCTTTTCTGATAAAATCTGGAATAAGAACCTTAGCATCGTCAATGCTTTTTATTTTAGCAAATCCTTTGTGCCGCTCTGACTTCTTTTTTAAGCGTTCTTTCTCTCCCACATCTTTGAGAGAAACAATGATATCGTAAGGATTTCTGTAATTTACAATAGCTAGAGCATTACCCGATTCTAGAACAGACTCAACTGGTTTTGATAAAGGAGAATGAGTTTTGATAACTAACACTTTATCACTAGGTACTATGTCTACTAAATCATAGATGGCTTGATCGAGTTTTTCTATAAAGCGTGTATTTTTATAAAAATGCCTTTTAGTTTTTTCTGGTAAAGATTTGTATACCTTACTCTGACTATATTTACAATCAACCAATGCAGATGCTAGCTGAAAAGTGAAAGTGCTAGCTGATTTAGGCATTCCGTAACAAATAATAATCATATCAGTGTGAATCGTCTGACCTGTTATTATGAATTGAACTCTCCCGCTCCGGGCCCGGTGGTGCATGATATCCGAAGGGGGGCGGGTTTAGCCAAATTTCGATAAATGTACCTAAAACCCATTAAAAACCCGCCCCTACAATTTGGGAAATAAATTAAACACCGACGTAGGGGCGGGTTTCAGCAAAAATCTTGATACATAGATATTAATAGGACTTACACACCTCAACGTATTTCCGTCATTGCGACCGATAGGGAAGCAATCTCAAGTCCTAGTTTTTCGTACCTAGTGCGTAAGTCCTGATTAATTTATCTAAACCCACCCCGCCCCCGCATGATATTACTCCTTAAAATACCAGTCCTCACCACCAGGCAATTTATAAAACTCATCATCAAGCACATCTCGCAAATCTTCTCTCGCATAGTTGTATCAGGACTTACGCAAAGGTACTATATATAGGTCTTTGGTGTGTTACGCTAGCGCTAACACACTCTACTAGCGCGTCAAGCTTGAAATAGTGTTTTAGGAAAATTCTCCAAACCTTAGTCAGAGCAAGAATTATACTCAAAAATTTAATACACCATTTTCAGCTTGACACAACACTACCAATAGCGTTCATGGGTAAGTCCTAATATATCTATATTCTAGTGCTAATTTTTGAGTATCACAGAGCCTGTAAATATTTTTTACAACGGTTTTCATTATGATCAATGCTTTTAGATTTAATCAGCAGAGTAATAATTAGACATTTCCGGACAAGAGGGAAGTAGGGATGTTGTATGCAACATCCTTATGTACAGAGTAGGGACCAAAAATTTAGGAGCGTTCCATAGAACACCCCTACATAATATTTTGCTGAAATTTATGCTAGCTGAAAGCTGATAACTAACTGCTAAAAGCTAGTTAATGACCAATCCCTACATATTGAAAACCAGCAGCTTCCAACTCTTTACGATCGCAGAAATTACGTCCATCAACAAATAAATTCTGCTCCATGGACTTCAACATCTTAGCATAATCTAATTTCTCAAACTGTTTCCAGTCAGTCACCAAAACTAAAGCATCACAACCATCAGCAAGTCTTTCTGCATCTGTTTCCACTACTACTCCAGTCAAACCATGACGCATACCAGACTGAGAAAGAATCGGATCGTAAGCCTTCACCTTTGCTCCCAACCTGTTCAACTCTTGAATCAAATCTAGAGAAGGTGCATCCCGCATATCATCAGTATCAGGCTTAAACGTCAAACCCAATAACCCAATAGTCTTACCCTTAAGAATTTTCAGCGCCTGCTGTAACTTATCTATTGCGATCATGCGTTGACGCTTATTCACCTCAATTGCCGATTTCAACAACTGTGCCTCACAACCATAGTCATCAGCAGTATGCACTAAAGCAGAAACATCTTTCGGGAAACAAGAGCCACCCCAACCAATACCAGCTTGTAAAAATTTATTACCAATACGAGAGTCTAAACCAATACCCTTAGACACCTGAGTCACATCTGCTCCAACGCGGTCGCAAATATTAGCAATCTCATTCACAAAACTAATCTTAGTTGCCAAGAAAGAATTAGCAGCATACTTAATCATTTCCGCAGAACTCAAATCTGTTGTTACCACTGGTACTGGTGGGAGTGAGGAGTCGTCAGCAAACTTACGTTCAACCAGAGGAGCATAAAGTTCCAACATCATGTCTAGTGCCTTTTGACTATTACTACCCAATACTATGCGGTCTGGATTAAAAGTATCGAAGATAGCGGAACCTTCGCGCAAGAACTCTGGGTTACTAACCACATCAAATTCAGGTTCAATATCTGTACCGGAGCCACCCTCTTCCTTTTTCCGCTCCTCAACCCCATCTAACACAATTCTTCGTACCCAGTCCCCAGAACCAATAGGTACAGTTGATTTATTCACAATTACCTTATAACCTGTAGTCAAATGAGCGCCTATACCCTTAGCCACTGCCTCAACATAACGAGTATCACTTTCCCCTGTAGGGAGTGGGGGAGTACCAACAGCAATAAATAAGATATCGCCATGATTGACCCCAGCTTTCAAGTCAGATGTAAACTCGAGAGTTCCTGCTTTAGTGCAACCTTGCATCAGTTCAGATAACCCCGGTTCGTAGATTGGAGACTGTCCTGATTTTAATAGTTTAACTTTTTCCTCGTTGTTATCTATGCAAATTACATGATGTCCTGTATGAGATAAACAAACCCCTGTAACTAAGCCAACATAGCCAGTACCAATGACACAAACACGCATCTTTTATATCCTCAAAGTTTTTAACACGAAAAGTTTTAATGGGGATTAAGTTTTTACAATTTGCTTTCCTTTACCCCCGCACCCTTTCAACTTTTTGGCGGTTCATTTTTGAGCCGCTCTCGAAAATCTTCTATTGTCAATTTTAACCCTTCTTGGAGAGGAACACTAGGCTCCCAACCTAAATATTTTTTAGCACGAGTAATATCTGGTTGTCGCTGTTTCGGGTCATCTTGTGGCAGAGGTTTATATGTTATCTCTGCATCTGGGTTAACCATTTGTTGAATTGTTTGAGCTAATTCAAGTATGGTATATTCTCCTGGGTTTCCTATGTTGACTGGTCCAATAAAATCTTGATCCATTAATCGAATAAACCCTTCTACCAAGTCTGACACATAACAGAAACTTCTGGTTTGAGAGCCATCTCCATAAACTGTTAGTGGTGTTCCTTTTAAGGCTTGTGCAATAAAGTTACTCACTACTCGACCGTCATTTTCTAACATTCTTGGCCCATAAGTATTATGAGCAAAAATTCCGTAGCTTCCACCAATAAAATTTTCATAATTTGGTACTGAGAAATCGTACACATAATCATCTATTTCAAATTCCTCAATACTTTCTATTTTTGCCCAGACAATATCACCAGTCCTTTTTGCTGATATTTTCTGCTGAATGTTAGACAAATTCTCAATATTGTTATCTTCTAACCCCTGTACTATTATTTGGTAATTTTGTTCTATTTCTGAGACATTTGCTACTAGCCCAAACTTAGCTAAAATTAATACTAACTTTTCAGCGATCGCCTGACTGCCACTCTTAAATTCAATATTTAAATTTGGTTGATTTTCTACTACATTATTTCCTTCATTCAATCCCTGTAAAAAACTAATTAATTGTTTTTGAGGAAGTTGTAAAACCCAATTAGGAATCTCTTTTTCTTTATTCCCAAAATTCAACCCTTCTCCAATTAGATCGACCAGAATTTTTGACCTAATACTTATAGACCCTTCTATCTTAATTTCACATTGACACTCAAATATTCTTTCTACTACTTCTATTAATTTTGCTAGTTTCTCAGCTCCTCCTTTAAACACCAATTCATTGTCTATGAAACTTCCTTGAGATACATAAAACCCTAATAACCACAAAAATTCTTCTATATTCCCCACCCAATTTTTAATTGCCTTTGAAGATAAATAGCAAATTTTTTCTTTTTTGGATAGAGGAAGTTCTAAATATTCCCATAGATGCAAAGGAATTTTATTTTTTGCTTCGTAGCTTTTCAGTATTGAATAAAGTTGTTCGGGATTAACACCTTTTGCCAATAAATACTCACGAATTTTATCTCCATATTTTTCTATATAGGAGATTGTCTCTTCACTTTCCAGAAATATTTCTTCTTGAATACAAATTTTATCTGTAATGTAGAATGGTTGTAAAGGTTGCTCCAAAAAGCTGATATAATTAGGAACTCCTATTTCATCTCCCACCTTTAGTTCATTTCCGAAAGCTGCTTGAGGTCTATCGTTATTATTCCTAGTAAATAAACTATGGTCTTCAGTAATTTTTATCTGCTTACCCCAGACAGTTTTTATCTGATAACCCTTCTTCTTAACATGATGTTTCCAAATTGCAGAAATTGGTTTAATTACTGTCTTGGAATTTTCATCAAAACAAGGCACCGATACATTAGATATATCTCCATTAATTCTGTCATAACATTCAGCAAAGCTTTCATAATAGAGTTCTTTACCAATGTAATAAAGTACCTTTTGGTCTCCAGTCAAACTGTTAAAAATTCTGACTACTCTAATATCAACATTATTTTGACGATGGTAATCAAATGCCAAAGTTTCTGCTACTCGCTTCCCCTCGTCGTAACACGATCTAATACCAATACAATTAACATTACCTCTATACTCTTCTGTTTGAGGATGTACATCTGGGTCTCCATATACCTCAGATGTGGAAGCCAAAAAGAATCTTGCTTTTACCCTTTTTGCTAACCCCAACATATTCAATGTCCCCATCACATTTGTTTTAATTGTCTTGACAGGGTTGTACTGATAATGTATAGGACTGGCAGGACAAGCTAGATGATAAATTTGATCCGCTTCCAATCTAATAGGTTCAGTAATATCGTGGCGAACTAACTCAAAATAAGGATGATTCAACCACTTTAAAATATTGCGCTTAGTTCCTGTGTAAAAATTATCAAGACAGATGACTTCATGGCCTTTTTCCATTAATCTATCGATGAGATGAGAACCAAGAAAACCCGCACCACCTGTTACTAATATTCTCATTGTTTCCACTATCAAGGACTGTAATTTGCTGTGGTTTGCAACAAATAATTGAATAACCACATCAAATCTGATCATACACTAACAAAGTATGCGCCTGAAACATATTAGCACAGAAAGTGTATCGAATCTCTAAAAAACAACTTAGTTAAGGTATTAATCTAATCGCAGCACTGCCATAAAAGCTTCTTGTGGCACATCAACTGTACCTAATGACTTCATTCGTTTTTTACCTTTTGCCTGTTTTTGCAGTAATTTTTTCTTACGGCTAATATCCCCACCATAACATTTAGCTAAAACATCTTTCCGTAAAGCAGGAATATGTTCACTAGCAATAACTTTAGAACCAATAGATGCTTGAATTGGTACTTTAAATTGATGGCGAGGAATTAATTCTTTAAGTTTTTCTGTCAAAGCACGACCTACTCCATAAGCTTTATCGCGATGTACAATTACAGCTAAAGCATCTACTGGTTCAGCGTTAATCATAATATCTAGCTTCACCAGAGGATTTTCACGATACCCTATGAGTTGATATTCCATACTTGCATAACCACGAGACCGAGATTTCATTTGGTCAAAAAAGTCTGTTACTACTTCTGCCAAAGGAATTTCATATACTAAAGTTGTTCTACCCTTAGTTAGATACTTCATATCCTTAAATATCCCACGTCGTGATTGACCCAACTCCATTAATGTCCCTACATATTCTTCTGGAGTAATCATTTCTACCTGGACATAAGGTTCTTCCATTTTTTCTCGGTGATTAGGGTCTGGTAGTAAATTTGGATTATCAATCAGAATAACTTCTTCTTTATTAGTGGTTACTCGATAAACTACTGATGGAGAAGTAACAATTAAATCTAGATTATATTCTCGCTCTAACCTTTCCTGGACAATTTCCATATGCAGCAACCCTAAAAAACCACACCGAAACCCAAAACCCATTGCGCTTGATGTTTCTGCTTCATAAGATAGAGCTGCATCATTGAGTTTGAGTCGGTCTAGAGCTTCTCGTAAATCTGGAAACTGGTCGGCATCGGTGGGAAATAAGCCACAAAATACCATAGGTTTAGCTTCTGTATAACCAGGCAAAGGGGCCTCTGCTTGTTTTTTGGCTAGAGTAATTGTATCTCCCACCCTGGCATCTTCCACTGCTTTGATGGCCGCTCCTAAATAACCTACTTCTCCTGCGTGAAGCTCTTTTACTGGTTTTTGGGTAGGGGAGAGAACTCCCAGTTCATCTATTTCATACTCTTTTCCTGATGCTATGAGTCGGATACGATCGCCTTTAGCAATAGTCCCATCCATGACCCGGAAATATACAATTACCCCTCGATATGGGTCATAATAACTATCAAAGATGAGAGCGCGTAATTTTTCATCAATAGTATCTTGTGGTGGTGGTACTAATTTAACAATTGATGCGAGAATTTCCGGAATTCCAATTCCTTCTTTGGCAGATGCTAAAATTGCCCCCGAACAGTCTAGGCCAATTATTTCTTCTATCTCTTGTTTTACTCTATCTGGTTCTGCTCCTGGAAGGTCAATTTTATTTAAGACCGGAATAATTTCTAGGTTATGCTCCAAAGCTAGGTAGACATTAGCTAAAGTCTGAGCTTCTACTCCTTGGGAAGCATCTACTACTAGTAAAGCACCTTCACAAGCCGCCAGAGAGCGCGACACCTCATAAGAAAAGTCTACATGGCCAGGGGTATCTATAAGATTTAATACATATTCTTCTCCATTTTCAGCATGATAATTCATTCGGGCAGCTTGCAGCTTGATTGTGATACCACGCTCCCTTTCTAAGTCCATTGTGTCTAGAAATTGCTCTTTCATTTCACGGTCTTCCACAGTGCCAGTTGCTTGTAGGAGGCGATCGGCTAAAGTTGATTTTCCATGATCTATATGGGCAATGATTGAAAAGTTACGAATGTGAGATACAGGAACTTTTGTCATACTTTCTTTTGTTAATAATTTGAAATGCCTTATTTTTGTTATGGTCTTGGCACAATTAATTCAATCTATCTATAATTCTTAACATATTTTAATTCTGAAGATTTTTGAGCTTTAGTCTGACTTAATTTAGGTTCTGGTCTAAATTGTTTCCTGGTTAAAAAAGAAATTTCTATGATTACTCTTGACTACTATGGGGACTACAGTTAAAGAGATTCTATGGGAACGGCTGTTTTCGCTTCACAGAGCTTCCGCTCAAAGCTAGCGCACAATGCTGGTTAATGGCTGTCGCCGATATATTTGTATTTGTGTAACATTCCGCACCGAAAACGCCCCTACCATAGGTATAACTTTCCTCTATATTCTATTTTTATGCTATAATTAAAGCCTGGAGCAATTGCTAGTGCCTGTTTTCTACACCTACAACCTATCACTAAAGAAACCGTAGCGACGATCAAATTCCAGATTCTTCACTAATTGAGAACTTCTCTTTTGAGGTCGATATGTAAAAATTAATACACATTATGAATTGTGTTTATGACTATAAAAATTTTTCTATTCCTTGAAATACTACTTTGTGTTAAAGTGAAATTTGTTGAAATATATAGACATGAGGGAAAATACAAGAAACTGACAACCTGCCGAAATTAATACTATGTCTGTGGTAGGCCAAACACAGTAAAAAACATCTGAATAAATTAATTTTTCCAAAGACCCAAAATCCATATTTAGATTAAAAAAATAGTAGCGGAGGACATCAGTCAACTAAGGCCAGTCAACTCAATGACTGTGGACATAACCATCTTTGATTATCTGTTACGATAGATACAGATAGTTGTTAAGTGCACTGGATAAACCAGTAATCTCTATCGGTGAGCTTGAGAAAATTAACTCATTTCATGGAGTGGAATATGTCAACATAATATAAAGTAGCTTTTCTAGATTTTAAGATTGTCTTGCTATGAATCAGCCTGAAGTTAATCAGTCGAAATTACCAGAAAAAGTAGAATTATCTATAAACATAGATTCTAGATTATTAGACCAAGTTCAACATTTGACAAATGACCCGAGTAAGGTCATTGAAAGTGCCCTTCGTCAGTGGTTAAGAGGAGGACTTCCAGAAGATGAGTTAGCCCTGACACTGCAAAGAAATCCTCCTATCCCACCAAGAGGGGAATGGAACGATTAAAATACTATTTACTTCAGATTATGTGAAAGGTTTATAGAAGTTAATTATAGATTTTATTTAAGATTATCAATTATTCAAACTTTTGATTAATTAAATGAAACTTAAAGATAATTTTTGATAAATCAAAATATATCCTGTATCTCACCAACCAACTATGAGTTGTTAAGGACAATTGAGATCAGTGAGTTAGTAAATAGTTATTGACAAAAATTAATTGAGTTTGGAAACTACAAACAACAAAAATTAAAGAATGTCAAAATACACTCCTTTGGGTGTGAGTTATTATTCTTTGCTTGGACTCCATCCAAAAGCATCTAATCAGGAAATTAGAAGAGCATATCGAGAACTAAGTAAGCGCTATCATCCAGATACTACAGATATGCCGAAGGCGATCGCTACTGTAAAATTCCAGCAAATTAATGAAGCTTATGCTACTCTCGTGAACTCAGAAAAAAGATTAGAGTACGACCAAAAAATTAGGCGCTTATATGTAGATGATTTGAGTCAAAGAGTTAATTTTAATTATAGAAATTCCTCTGCCTACTTAGACCCTCAAGACAGACCATTATCTGCTGGTGAATTATTTGCTTTATTGATTATAGGTATAACTTTAATTAGTTGTTTGTTGATAGCTATTACTATTGGCCTCATACGTCCAGAGGTAACTATCCAACCTATTGAACCACCAGGAAATCAATTCATAGAAATCAAACACTCATTATAGCTTTATTGATTTGATCAAAATAGTTATATATAAATATTTAAGATTTGATTAATTTCTATGATATTTTTTAAAAAATTATTGGAAAAAGTAAATATATTATATGTTCTAGAATTGACGCAACTGAATTACTGGAAGTCTTTGTAAGTTATTAAAATTATTATTAAGTCTAGATATTTTTTGTTTGTAGATACAAAAAAATGGATACTCCCAAACCAGACACTCCTTTATATAACCACCCTCTGCCCAAAATTGAAGAATGGCTCCAAGAAAATGGTTGCCAACAAAATTCTGAAAAATTACATTGTTGGTGGGTTGAAAAACCTACCTGGAAAGCAGAATTATCACTTGATATCGATCAACTTACGGTGCGGTATGTAGACGCTAGTGATAATGGTGATGATATTCAACGCTCCTTTAAATATTCTTTGAGTCGTCAAGACCTTGAAGAAGCAATTTTTTGTGGGCCTTAGTTAAAGATAACTCCAGCCAACAAAATTGAACTTACGAATCAAAAATATTAGCTTTCTGTATTGCGTAAATAGATTATCGTATCATATTTTACCAAATCTGCGTTGACGTTTTTGATAAGCAAATAAGGCACGATGAAATTCAGAGCGGTTAAAGTCAGGCCAAAATGTTTCTGTAACATAGATTTCCGAATAAGCCATTTGCCATAATAAAAAATTACTAATTCTCATTTCCCCACTGGTACGAATTAATAAATCTGGATGAGAAATTCCAGCAGTATAAAGATATTGCTCAAATAACCCTTCATTAATTTCTTCTGGTTTGAGTAAACCTTTTTGTACCTGAGAGGCGATCGCTTGACAAGCATGTACAATTTCCTGACGTCCTCCATAATTAGTAGCTACAGTAAACTTAATCCCCTGATTTTGCTGAGTCATTTCCATTGAATGTTTAATCTCAGCTTGTAAAGATAGAGGTAAAGAACTTAGATTACCAACAAATCTAATTTGAACATCTTCTGCCACCATCTCCTGTAGCTCTTGACGTAAAATTCTTTCAAATAAACTCATCAGAAAATTAACTTCCTCTAGTGGCCTGCCCCAATTTTCACTAGAGAATGCGTAAGCAGTTAATGCTTCTATACCCCAATCTTTACTACACTGTAATAAGGCTTTCAGCGCTTCCACCCCACGCCTATGACCCATAATTCTAGGTAAACCCCTGCGTCCTGCCCAGCGGCCATTACCATCCATAATTACAGCTACGTGGCGAGGCAACTTTTCTGGTTCTAGGTCAACAGGTAAATCTTGTAAGCAAGTTCCTTGATTCATCTTTTCTTTCGAGGAGCTGGTGGACTTTGACGAAGCATACATGACATTAATCTCGATCCTTTTGTTCCTATTTGAACTCCAAGATTAAGTATGGTGAATGGTTTTGTATTTTTTTCACTACCTGATAGAAATAGGCGTTGTTCTAATAATTCCTTAAGTTTATTACTGGTTAAGGGTCGATTTAAAGTCCCTTTTTCAGCCAGAGATATAGAACCAGTTTCTTCAGACACCACTACGCAGAGGCACTTTTCTACTTGTTCTGTAATTCCCATAGCTGCTCTATGACGAGTCCCTAATTGCCTGGAAGCTATTCTTTCAGACAATGGTAGAATCACACCAGCTGATATAACTTTATGTTCTCTAATTAGGACTGCGCCATCATGTAATAAAGTTTTTGGCTGAAATATGGTCTGTAATAGTTCCTTAGAAAGTTCAGCATTTAACTTCACACCAGGCACAGAAAAATCCCTCTCATCTATAGGCCCATCTGTTTCTATGATTAACAAAGCGCCTATACGATTTTGAGACAGTTGTTTGATTGATTCTACTATTTCATCAATAATGCTATCTGATTCAGGTAAAACTCTACGATTATGTCCAAACATTTGCAGAATTTCTCCCTGTCCCAACTGCTCAAGAAACCTACGGAATTCTGATTGTAATATTACTGCCATGGAAACAGCAGAACCTATGACTAAACTGTTGAGGGCAAAACTTAAAAGCTTTAATCCAGCCCAATGACTTAAGGCCGAAGCCAACATTAAGACTATAAACCCTCTTACCATCCATAGTGTACGACGTTCCCCTATGATGACAAGCACCATATATATCAAGGCTAGAACCAGTCCGATATCAATACTATGTACTAATAAGGACTTCATCAAGCCTGGGTCATTACTAAGACCCGATTTCATTGAACTTTAATTATTAATCTAACGTCAACTTTTGATGTTTTTTTATTTAACATTGGTGTCATCACCAGCAAAGAGCATTTATTCTCTTACGTAATGTAAATAATTAATTATCAATATCAATGAACAATAAGTTTGATCATCCACTGTTAATTGGACTTTTTTTAGCATTAGTAGCTTTGCAGAATACATATAGATGCTATACTCTTTTATCTACTATAGTATAAGCATCTTGATGCAAATTCTATTTCACTAACTTATAGTTACATCTGTCTCACCTCCCCTTAGTCTTAACTATTCCTTATAGCATCATTTTTGCTTAGTAACAAATTATGCCAACGCCAGAATTTGCTTTTGAGTTATCAGTAGACATGGAACTTATTGCCAAATTAGGTTAAAAATCAAATTTCTGTATCTATAGTAGTAAGTTATAAGACATACAACAGTTTGATTTTTTCATCTTGCTATTGTTAGCTTTTTTGCATTGGAATCAAATACTATGATTGTTCTATAGCTATTCGTTCTGGTAAAACATCGTGACTGAGTAAATCTTGGTAAGTTTCCCTTTGTAATATTACATTTACTTCGTCATTGCTAACTAAAACTCCTGCTGGACGTGGTAGACGATTGTAGTTAGAAGCCATGCTATAGTTATACGCACCAGTAGCCATTACTACCAAGCAATCTCCTGGTTGAGTTACGGGTAACATGGCATTTTTAACTAGAATGTCACCAGATTCACAATGTTTACCAGCAACGGTAACTGTTTCTGTTACAGGTTCAGAGAATTTATTAGCTACAACCACTCGATAAAGAGATTGATAGGTGATTGGACGAGGATTATCTGACATTCCCCCATCTACTGATATATAAGTCCTAATTTCTGGAACTTGTTTTTGAGCACCAATTGTATAAGCTGTTACACAAGCCTGGCTAATAATTGAACGTCCAGGTTCGCATAATAGTTTTGGTAAAGGTAATTGTCTAGCTTGGCAAGCATCTACCATTGCCTTACTGATATTGTGAACCCAAGTTTCAATACTAGGAGGGTCATCTGCTTCAGTATAACGGATTCCTAAACCACCACCCATATTAATCTCTTTGACTGATAGATTATGTGCCATGGCAGTTGTCATTGCATCTACCATTACAGTTGCTAAATCTTGATGGGGTTGAACTTCAAAAATTTGGGAACCTATATGAGCATGAATGCCAATAAATGATAGTTTTTGTTGTTTACTTATGAAGCTAAAAACATCATTTAATTGATTAGGGTCAAATCCAAACTTGCTATCTAGATGACCTGTCCGAATGTATTCGTGGGTATGACATTCAATACCAGGTGTAAACCTCACCATTATTTTTGTGGGATTTTCTAGTGCTTCTGTTTGTTCGTTTTTTAAATCGGCTAATGTTTTTAATTCTAGCCAATTGTCGATAACAATTACACAATCTGTTTCGACCGCTAAACTTAATTCTGCAAGAGATTTATTATTGCCATGTAAGTATATTTTCTCTGGATTAATACCTGCTTGGATAGCTGTGTATAATTCACCTCCAGATACAACGTCTATACCTAAACCTTCAGAACCACAAATAGCGCATACTGCCAGACAGCTCCAAGCTTTAGAAGCATAAAGAACCAAAGATTCTCCAGGATAGTACTGTTTCAGTGCATCTCGATATTGACGACAAGCAGTTCTGAGAGTATATTCGTCCAATATATATAGAGGTGAGCCAAATTTCTCGACCAGTGCTGGGACATCCCAGCCACCGATTTCTAAGTGATCTAGATTGTTAACTTTGGCAGTGAGTGGTAAAAGCTCCTGATTTGGTGAACTTTCCATTTTTGGCAAATACTGAAGTCCAGAATTTGCGGATATTACAGATTGAGTTGATACCATAAGTGTTGTACAGAGTTATACTCTAGTAGTCTAATTTAATAATATAGAAGTTATTTCACTTTTTGACACTCCCCGCGATGAATTGACGGAGATTCTTCGTTCTATGACCAGACTTGCTGAGACAAGATTTCTCCTACCCCAGTAGAGGAGAAGTCTCCCAAAGTGTTTGACTGGATGAGCCTGGTTTCTGTGTGCCCCACAGTACCAAGGGCGATATTCAGAATAATGTTGATAGCTGTATTGTGGTCTCGGTCCAGAACACATCCACATTGACAAAGATGAGTTCTAGTTGATAGTGATTTCTTGACCGTGGTTCCACAGTTTAAACAATTTTGGCTAGTATAAGCTTGGTTGACTGCAACAGTGGCTTTACCGAATCTATGGCCAAAATACTCTAACCATTCTTGATGCAATCGCTCATGGGGGAAACCCTCAAGACCGCGCTGCATCGCTTTTCTGAATTTATACCAACCTGCATCATTAATAGACTTAGCCAGACAGTGATTCTTAACTAGATTCTTAATCCTCAAATCTGCCTCCGGCACGTCGCTCTGCGTCTACATAGGCGACCAAATCCTTAGACTGGACTACGCAATGTCCTAGTCTCTTAGCATGTTCTTCACGTTGCCTACTTATTTTGAGGTGTACTGATCCGAGTTTATTAATGGCGCACTTGGGGTTAGCACTGCCTTTTTTCTTGCGAGAAACCCGACTTTGATAAAATTTAAGTCGTTTCTGACTCTTCCTGTAGAACTGTGGATTAGACTCTGTATTGCCATCTGAATCTGTGTAGAACTCTTTGAGTCCCACATCTAAGCCAACGTTATGCAATGTCTGTTCTACATCAACCTTGATATCTACGCTGATACAGAACTGACAATAATAACCATCAGCTCGTCTAAGCAATCTCACTCTTTATAATCTGTTCAATTGGATAGAAGGCCAAGTCCCACGTCCCCATCAATTTGAGTTTTCCTATACCTTTTTTGTCAGTAAATTCAATATTTTTAGGGTCATGCAATTTCCAGCCGCTGATTTTATATTCAACTGAACGGCTATGTTTTTTGAATTTTGGGAAACCCTTTTTGCCTGGTACTTTCTTGTTACAGTTTAAGAAAAACTTGGCAATTGCTGACCAACACCGTTCTACAGATGCCTGACAAGCATGAGAGTTTAAATCTTTGACAAAGGGATACATTGCGCGTAGTTCGGTATTGTACCGATACAGTTCTTTTCTCCCTAAGCTCCGATTGTCCATCCAATAACGCAGATATAAGTTTCTCAGGAATTGACCCGTCCGAATTGCCTCATGAATCCCTTGGTATTGATTCAGTTTTCCCTTGGCTTTCAATTCTTACACTATCATAATCTTAACGCTAGCTTGTCTGGCGTATATGATCTGTGATCTGACGTTCAATTCAATTTGGGCAACTTGATTGAGGTTAACCGTCCTTCTAGGGCGCGAATTGAGACCTGCTTTTTTTGGTCAATTTTTGATTAATTTTTTATCTAGAATTTAGACTTTTGCAATTATGGCAATTATTACGATTCAACCAATGAGTCCAAAGCATATTTCTAGCGTGGTTGAATTGGATCGACTCTGCTTTGGTGGACTCTGGAATTTTCAAGGTTATCAGCAAGAACTAGAAAGTCCTAACAGTGATTTGCTAATTTTAGTAATTAGCCAAATGAATGAAGAGATGAAAAGGGAGGTAACCTTTAAATCTTCTAACTCTAAATCAGAGCTTATCAATCATCAGTCCATAATTGGCATAGGTTGTTTATGGGCTATTTTAGAGGAAGCACACATCACTATTCTCGGAATTCATCCCCACTACCAACGTCTGGGTTTAGGTCAGTTATTATTATACTCCTTAATGAGGTCTGCTTGGGACAGAGGGTTAGAGCGAGCCACTCTAGAAGTTGCAGCCTCAAATACATCTGCATTGTCCCTTTATCACAAGTTTGGGTTTCAAGATGTGGGCCGTCGTCGAGGATATTATCAGCAAACTGGCGAAGATGCTCTAATTCTATGGCGTGGTCATCTCCATGACCCAGAATTTGAGCAAACTTTGTCCCAATGGCATAGACAAGCGATCGCTCGTCTGAGTGGCTATGAAGTAAGGTGGGAAAAGTTAGAATCGGTTATTGGTAATTAGCGATCGCTCAACTCAAATAGCTTTATTATTTTGAGTTAATTTTGTTTATAGACCCTTTTGCCTACACTTTAAATTTATTGTATGGAGTTTATAGATATAATCTGTAAAAAATCTAAAAACACATAAAAAGTCTAAAAATCTCACCCAATATTGCATTTTGTTAAGATATTTTCTCATAGAATCTAAATATAAAAACTACATTAATAGCAAAGATTTAGTTGACTGAAATAGATAATTGTTACCGATAAAACTTTAGAATTTCTTAAAATAAACAAGCAGATTTAATCATCTCTATATAAAAACCTGAGCTATACTTTAGAAACTCAAATTATATTTTGGCTATAAATATGTAAGTGTAAATACCATTAATGGAGGAGGAAGTACATAACGTTAAATTCTTTAGAATCTTACATCTCAAAAGCAAGCTTTATAGATAATGATTTGATTCCAGTGTACAACAAAGGTGAGAAAAATCAAGTTACTTTTTCAGGAAAAAGAGTAGAAAGAGGAATGCAATTGCACCGCCACCAAAGGATTAATCAATGAGTTGCGTGAACGGTTCTCTGAATATAATGAGAAAAGCAGCTCACTTTTGTCTTTAACTATGGGAAGCGAGGGTGTTGTAGTATCTCCTTCGGGGGAGCTTTCCTGCTGAATGCTACGCAAACGCTAACACCCAGTCAGGGTGACACCTGGGTTCCGAAGGATATGTCTTATGTGACTATATTTTTATGAACTATCTCAAGTCTGAATAAACATTTTGCGGGGTAAATACAGAAAGCGTAAACTTCTCTAAAGTTCATCAAACTTACTCATAATTATAGCTATCAAACTAAAATAAGTAAGTTTTTTTTCAGTTGTCTATCCATTGAGTCGCTATCAGCTATAATTAAGGTATGAAGCTAGTTGAACGTCATGTTATCAGCAAATCACATTATTTGTGGTCAGAAATTGACCACAAGGCTTTTTTGTCGAAAAATCTGTTCAATTTAGCTAACTATTATTATCGTCAATACTTCTTTTGCGATCAAAAGAAATTAAATTTTAATGAACTGTATCACAAGGTATCTAAAACTGATGATTATCAAGCTTTACCTACCAAGGTAAGTAAGCAAATTATTAAGAGATTAGATAAAAGTTGGAAAAGTTATTTTTCAGCTTTAAGAGAGTGGAAAAAACAGTCAAATAAATTTTTAGGAAAACCAAAAATCCCCAAATATAAACATAAGTCAAAAGGCCGAAATATTCTGCCTTATCCAGATGAGTCAATTTACAAAAAAGCCTTAAAAAAAGGGATTTGTCATCTGTCGATGAGTGAAATAAAAATTCCTACTTCACAGACAGAAATAATAGAGGCAAGAATCATCCCCAAAAGTAGCTGTTATCTTATAGAAATAGTCTATGAAAAACAGGAGGAAATAACAAATAATCAACAAATAGCAGGAGTAGATTTAGGAGTAAATAACTTAATAGCTGTAACGACAAATCAAACAGGAATATCACCTCTTTTGATTAAAGGCAGACCATTAAAAGCAATCAACACTTTTTATAATAAACAGCGCTCTTGTTTACAATCTCAATTAAAAAATAACCACAATAAAAGTAATTCTCATCGGTTAAAAAAATTAACTCACAAACGAAATTGTCGAGTAGAAAACTATCTCCATACAGCAAGTAAAAGAGTAATAGATTGGTGTATCAACAATGAAATAGGAACCTTAATTATTGGGCAGAATCAGACTTGGAAACAAGAGATAAAATTAGGGAAAAAGAACAATCAACAATTTGTGAATATCCCTCACTATAGGTTAATAGAGATGTTAAGGTATAAAGCCCAACTAAGAGGAATAAAAGTAATAATTACCGAAGAATCCTATACATCTCAATCGAGCTGTTTAGATGGGGATGATTTACCCAAAGATGGAGAACAAAAACCGGAATTTAGTGGAAAAAGAGTAACAAGAGGGTTGTATAAAACTAGGGAAAATAAATTATTAAATGCTGATGTAAATGGGTCGTTTAACATTATTAAAAAAGTAATTCCTGATGTCTTTGACCAAGGAATAAAGGGTTTGCCGTTTAACCCTGTGGTGGTTGATCCACTACGAATGACTAATATTTCAGGCTTTCTCATTCAGTTTGAGTAAGTTTAGTTTGAGTAAGTTTAGTTGAGCGGTAACAGTTTTAATATAAATGTCACGCTAGAATAACCGTAAGGGGAACTTTATAAATAATAGGAATTAATTAATTATGTTTGAACGCTTCACCGAAAAAGCAATCAAAGTGATAATGTTGGCCCAAGAAGAGGCTCGGCGCTTGGGACATAACTTTGTGGGGACGGAACAAATCCTCCTGGGTCTAATTGGAGAAGGCACAGGTGTTGCGGCCAAAGTTCTCAAATCTATGGGTGTTAATCTCAAGGACGCTAGGATTGAGGTAGAAAAAATAATTGGCCGTGGATCGGGATTTGTGGCTGTAGAAATTCCTTTTACTCCCAGAGCTAAAAGGGTTTTAGAATTATCCTTGGAGGAAGCACGGCAATTAGGACATAACTATATTGGTACTGAGCATCTACTTCTGGGTTTAATTCGAGAAGGGGAAGGAGTTGCAGCAAGAGTTCTAGAAAACTTGGGCGTAGACCTCTCGAAGGTACGGACTCAGGTAATTCGGATGTTGGGTGAAACTGCAGAAGTCACTGCTGGTGGTGGCGGTGGACGGACTAAAACTCCTACTCTGGATGAGTTTGGTTCTAATCTGACTCAAATGGCATCTGAAGGTAAGTTGGACCCAGTAGTGGGAAGGCAAAACGAAATTGAACGGGTTATTCAAATTCTAGGTCGTAGAACGAAAAATAATCCAGTTTTGATTGGAGAACCAGGGGTCGGAAAAACAGCGATCGCTGAAGGTCTGGCACAACGTATTGCTAATAATGATATACCGGATATTCTGGAGGAAAAGCGGGTAGTTACTCTGGACATTGGTCTCTTGGTGGCTGGCACAAAATACCGGGGTGAGTTTGAGGAACGTCTGAAGAAAATTATGGATGAAATTCGTTCTGCGGGTAATGTCATCCTGGTTATAGATGAGGTTCATACTCTAATTGGAGCTGGTGCAGCAGAAGGGGCAATTGATGCGGCTAATATTTTGAAGCCTGCTTTGGCTCGTGGGGAGTTACAGTGCATAGGGGCAACTACCCTTGATGAGTATCGCAAACATATTGAACGAGATGCGGCACTCGAACGTCGTTTCCAACCAGTAATGGTGGGTGAACCTTCCGTTGAAGAGACAATTGAAATTTTATACGGTTTAAGGGAACGTTACGAACAACATCATAAGTTAAAAATTTTGGATACAGCTCTAGAAGCTGCTGCTAAATTGTCAGACCGCTATATTAGCGATCGCTATTTACCGGATAAAGCTATTGATTTGATTGATGAGGCAGGTTCCCGGGTTCGTTTGATTAATTCTCAACTTCCTCCGGCAGCTAAGGAGTTAGATAAAGAGTTGCGTCAAATTCTTAAAGAAAAGGATGAGGCAGTACGCTCTCAAGATTTTGATAAGGCAGGAGAGTTGCGCGATCGGGAAATGGAGATTAAATCTGAAATTCGTTCCCTTGCTCAAAGTAAAAAGACAGATTCCACGAGTGAAAATGATTCTCCAGTGGTTAATGAAGAAGATATTGCTCATATTGTTGCAAGTTGGACGGGTGTTCCAGTTAGTAAACTCACAGAATCTGAGTCTGAGAAATTGCTACACATGGAAGATACTCTGCACCAACGTTTGATTGGTCAGGAAGAAGCTGTCAGAGCAGTATCTCGTGCTATTCGTCGGGCAAGAGTAGGATTGAAAAACCCCAACCGACCAATTGCTAGCTTTATTTTCTCTGGACCGACTGGGGTTGGTAAGACAGAATTAACTAAGGCTCTGGCTACATATTTCTTTGGGTCAGAAGAAGCAATGATTCGGTTGGATATGTCTGAATACATGGAACGTCACACTGTTTCTAAGTTGATTGGTTCTCCTCCTGGTTATGTGGGTTATAACGAAGGTGGTCAGTTAACTGAAGCAGTTCGTCGTCGCCCTTATACTGTGGTGCTATTTGATGAAATTGAAAAAGCTCACCCTGATGTCTTTAATATGTTGTTGCAAATTTTGGAAGACGGACGGTTGACTGACGCTAAGGGTCGCACAGTAGATTTCAAGAATACCTTGATTATTATGACCTCCAATATCGGTTCTAAGGTAATCGAGAAAGGAGGCGGTGGTCTTGGTTTCGAGTTCTCCGACAATGAAGCAGATGCTCAATACAACCGAATTCGCAATTTGGTTAATGAAGAACTAAAACAATATTTCCGCCCAGAATTCCTCAACCGTTTAGATGAGATTATCGTCTTCCGTCAGTTGAATAAGGATGAGGTGAAGGAAATTGCTGTGATTATGTTGAAAGAAGTCTTTAGTCGTTTGACAGAAAAAGGCATCAAGCTAGAAATTACTGAACGCTTCCAAGAGCGGTTAGTTGAGGAAGGTTATAATCCCAGTTATGGAGCGCGTCCTCTACGTCGGGCAATTATGCGTTTGCTTGAGGATGTTTTGGCTGAGGAAATTCTTTCTGGTGCGGTTCGCGAGGGCGATACTGCTGTGGTTGATGTTGGAGAGGATGGTCAGATTAAGGTTACTCAAGGTGAAAAACGAGAGTTGTTGCCTCAAGGAGCTGAGTAGGATTTAGTTTCTTCTGGGAACGGAAGTTAATTTTTAATGGTAAGACGGCAGAGAGTTTAAGCTTTCTGCCGTTTTGAGGGAGTAGGGAGTCAGAATTTTTAAGGTTTTCAGTTCAAATTAATGATGATAAAAATTGTCAGAACCAATTTAGGATTGCTATGTAAATTATAGTAGAGTAGAAATTTAAGAGATGCGGTCGGTGAGAGCTACGCTCCCTTCGCCTTCGGCGTTAAACAACCGTGAATGCCTGTGGATAAGTAGGGCTTGCTGATTAAATATCAAAGCACTGACAGATATTGGTTTCAGCCTTTTTTTGCCTTTAAAAAGTGCGCCTGTTTCAGTCTAAAAAGCTCAAAAAGCTAGTATTTTAGGCGCATAGTTGGGCAAAAAAATTAAGGGACAAAACTTAGCTCCTGCCTCCTCGCTCATTCCCTTTTCTCCTGTCTCCTGTCTTCTGTCTCCTGACTCCTACCCCCACCAAAAGACTTTTTCAGCAAACCCTATAGCAATGAGCGCTGGCATCTTTACATGTTACATAGATATTTGCAATGTAATATAAAAGTAACTGTATGAGCTGTATTTTTCATAAATTAGGCGATCGCTAAACCTTAAAGTTTTAAGGATGTCTGTAATGGTATTGATAATTTACAGTTTATAGCTTGAAATTGTTTAC